>NZ_JBQTCJ010000038.1:0-46947 GCF_052380005.1 Salinarimonas sp. NSM | reverse complement strand
CCGCTCGTCGGCGTCGCCCTCGCCGCGCGCCCCGCGCCGCACCGCCCCCGCGCGACGCCGCCGCTGGCGCATCTGCCGGCCCGCGAGATGATCCTCGGCCTCGCCGCCCGCTACGGCACGCCCCGCGACGCGCCCGCCGACCTCGCCCACCTCGTCGCGGACGCCCTGCGACACGACCTCGCGCTCGACGAGGCGCACGTCCATTGCCCGGGTCCGCCCCGTGCGACGACCGTTCTGCCGATCGCGGCCGGCGAGGACCCGACGCCCGAGGCCGACGTCGCCGCCTGGAGCGCGCGCTACGCCCGCTCGCTGCCGCTCGCGCGCCTGCCGGACGGGCACTTCGTCGCGATCGAGCGGCCGGTGGAGACGATCGCTGCCGTGATGCGGCTCGTCCAGGCGCGGGTAGACGCTCAGTAGGCCACCTTGTCCGCCTTCTCCATCCACGCCCGGAACACCGCCTTCGCCTCCTCGAGCGGCAGGTGCTCGGCCGGGAGCGCGCGGGCGGCGGGGTCCTTGGGGATCTCGTCGTAGATGAAGGCGTCGTCGAAGCCGATCGCCGCCGCCTCGCTGCGGGTGTTGGCGTAGACGATGCGGTCGACCCGCGCCCAGAAGGCCGAGGCGAGGCACATCGGGCAGGGCTCGCAGCTCGTGTAGAGCGTCGCGCCGCGTAAGCTGAAATCGCTCACCGCCGCGCAGGCGCGGCGGATGGCGACGACCTCGGCGTGGGCCGTCGGGTCGTTCGACGAGGTGACCTCGTTCCACCCCTCGGCCAGGATCGCGCCGTCGCGCACGATCACCGCGCCGAAGGGTCCCCCGGCGCCGCTCTCCATGTGCGTGCGCGAGAGCGCCACCGCGCGGGCGAGGAAGCGGCGGTCGGCGTCGGTGGTCGTCATGCGGTCTGTCCGTCGCGTGCGGCTTCGAGCGCGTGCTCGCGGGCCTGGAGGAGCTGGGCCGCGGTGGCGGCGGCGATGATCGCGGGCTCCTTGGCCCGGATGCCGGGGAGCCCGATCGGGCAGACGAGATCGGCGATGCGGGCCTCGGCGAGGCCGATCTCGCGGAAGCGCTTCTCGAAGCGCGCCCGCTTCGTCGCGGAGCCGATGAGGCCGATATAGGGAAGCTCGTCGCGCGCAAGCGCCGCGGCCGTGAGCGCCATGTCGAGCGGGTGGGAGTGCGTCATCACCAGCACGAAGGCGCCGGGCGCCGCGTCGGCGATCTCCCGGCCGGGCTCGTCGGTGTGGATCGCCGTGGCGTTCGCCGTCACGTGGGCGGGAAAGGCGTCGGCGCGCCCGTCGATCCAGCGGACGCGGAAGGGCAGCGGCGCGAGCGCCAGCACCAGCGCGCGCCCGACATGGCCGGCGCCGAAGAGGAGGAGCGGGGTGGGAAGTGGGCCGGTGGACTCGAGCCAGACGCGGCCATCGGTCTGCGAGGAAGGCGCGCCGTCCATGCCGGCCCTCCCCTCTCCCTCGTGGAGAGGGGCCGGGGGTGTGGGGCGTGCAGGACGATCGCGACGTGGAGGACGAGCTGCCTCGGCGGCATGCTCGTTCTGGCCATGGTCGAGCCCCGCACGACGCCCCACACCCCTAGCCCCTCTCCACGAGGGAGAGGGGAACTGCGTCGCGCCCGTCGCGAGCGCCCGCGCCACCCGTCCATCCGCGCCCAGCCGGGCCGTCAACGCCAGCCCCTCCGCATCCGCCTGCGCCATCGTCCGCAGCGCGTCCAGATCCCGCTCGTCGAACGTCTCGACCGTCACCACCGCCCGCCCGCCGCAGCATTGCCCGAGATCCGGCCCGAGCGCCATGTCGAGCCGCCGCAGCGGACCCCGCCCCTCCGCCAGGGCGGCGCGGGCCTCCGCCAGCGCCCGCCATTCGAGCTCGCCGCCGCCGATCGTGCCGTGGAAGGCTCCGTCCGGGCGTACCGCCATCGCGGCGCCGGCCTCGCGCGGGGCGGAGCCCTGCACGGCGGCGACGCGCACCAGCGCCGCCGCGCCGTGGGCGGCGACGAGGCCTGCGAGACGGGCGTAGGCGCTCGTCACCCTCGGTCACCCCACGTCGCGCGGCGGCAGCGGGTTGCCGCGCAGGGCTTCGCAGGCGCGCAGCACCGCCTCCGGCGTCGCCGGCGCGTCGAGCGGGACGGGCTCGCCCGGAGCCAGCGCGTGCACCGCGTCGGCGAGCGCGCAGAAGACGCTGTTCGCCAGCATGACCGGCGGCTCGCCCACGGCCTTCGAGCGGTAGATCGTCTCCTGCCGATTCGCGTTGGGGAAGAGTGCCACGCGGAAGTCCTCCGGCACGTCGGAGGCGACCGGGATCTTGTAGGTCGAGGGCGCGTGCGTGCGCAGCCGCCCGGTGCCCGTGTCGTAGACCAGCTCCTCCGTCGTCAGCCAGCCCATCCCCTGCACGAACCCGCCCTCGATCTGGCCGATGTCGATCGCCGGGTTGATGGGCCGGCCCACGTCGTGAAGGATGTCGACGCGCGTCACCTTGTACTCGCCGGTGAGCGTGTCCACGAGCACCTCCGAGCAGGCGGCGCCGAAGGCGAAGTAGAGGAAAGGCCGGCCTTCGGCCTTGGCGCGATCCCAGGAGATGGTCGGCGTCCTGTAGAAGCCCGCCTCCGAGAGGTGGACGCGGTGCATCACGCAGTCGCGCGCGAGGTCGCCGAAGGTCAGGCTCTCGTTGCCCGCGAAGACGCGGTCGTCGCGAAAGGCCACCTCCTCGGGGGAAACGCCGAAGCGCTCGGCCGCGCGGGCCGCCATGCGCGCCTTGATCGTCCCCGCCGCGATCTTCGCCGCCATGCCGTTGAGGTCGGTGCCCGAGGAGGCCGCCGTGGGCGCCGTGTTGGGCACCTTGCCGGTCGAGGTCGCGGTGATGCGCACGCGCTCGATGGCGATGCCGAACTCCTCCGCCACGACCTGGGCGATCTTCTGATAGAGCCCCTGACCCATCTCGGTGCCGCCGTGGTTCAGGTGGACCGATCCGTCCTGGTAGACGTGCACCAGCGCGCCGGCCTGGTTGAGGTGCATCAGCGTGAAGGAGATGCCGAACTTCACCGGCGTGAGGCTGATGCCCTTCTTGAGCACCTTCGAGCGGGCGTTGAACGCAGCGATCCCCGCGCGCCGCGTGCGGTATTCGCTCGTGCGCTCCAGCGTCTCGACGAGTGCGCGCAGCGTATCCGTCTCCTCCACGGCCTGGCCGTAGGGCGTGACGTCGCGGCCGGGGCGATAGAGGTTGGCGTAGCGCACGTCGAGCGGATCGCGGCCCGTGGCCCAGGCGATGCGGTCCATCACGTGCTCGATCATCAGCATGCCCTGCGGGCCGCCGAAGCCGCGGAAGGCGGTGTTCGAGACGGTGTTGGTGAGGAGCCGGCGGGTGTCGATCCGCACGGCAGGCAGGTAGTACGAATTGTCCGAGTGGAACATCGTCCGGTCGACGACGCCCTGGGACAGGTCCGCCGAGCAGCCGCAACGCGCGTTGTGGGTCACGGCGAAGCCCGCAATCACGCCCTCGGCGTCGAAGCCCACGCGGAAGTCGCTGCGAAAGTCGTGGCGCTTGCCGGTGAGGACGAAGTCGTCGTCGCGGTCGAGCCGCACCTTGCAGGGGCGCCTCGTCAGGTGCGCGCCCAGCGCAGCGATGGCGGCCCATTGCGTCGCCTGGCTCTCCTTGCCGCCGAAGCCGCCGCCCATGCGGCGGACCTCGCAGGTGACGAAGGCGTCCGGGAGGCCGAGCACGCGGGCGATGACGTGCTGCACTTCCGTGGGGTGCTGGGTCGAGGAGAGGACGTGGATGTCGCCCTCCTCGCCGGGGGTGGCGAGCGCCGCCTGTCCCTCCAGGTAGAAATGCTCCTGGCCGCCGATGCGGATCGACGCCTCGAGACGATGCGGCGCGGCGGCGAGCGCCGGCTCCACCTCGCCGCGGCCGAAGCCGTAGTCCGGCAGCACGGTCTCGGCGCGGGCGAGCGCGTCCTCGATCGTAACGCTCGGGCGCTCCTCGTCGATCGTGACCACCGCCTTCGCCGCCGCGCGGCGGGCGGCGTCGCGGGTCTCGGCGAGCACCGCGAACAGCGCCTGGCCATGAAAGGCGACGCGATCGGTCGCGAACATCGGGTCGTCGCCGGCGGCCGGGGATACGTCGTTCTCGCCCGGCACGTCGGCGGCGGTGAGCACGCGCACGACGCCGGGGTGGGCGCGCACGGCGGCGAGGTCGAGGCCGCGGATCGTCCCGCGCGCCTTCGGCGACAGGCCGATGGCGATGTGCAGCGTGCCCTGGGGCTCGCGCACGTCGTCTATGTAGTCGGCGCTGCCCTGGACGTGGCGGCGCGCCGAATCGTGCGGCAGCGGCTTGCGCACGTGGCGCAGCGGCTCCCCGCCGTCGGGGGTAGCGTCGTCGGGATCGTGGCGGATGTTCATGCTCTGAAGCTCTCGACGGAACGCGCGATCATTCTGCGGCGGCTCGGCCTGAGGAACGCGGGGCGATGCGCAGGCCCTCGTCCCCGGCGATCTCCGCCAGCGCCTTGAAGAGCAGGTTCCGGGCCACCAGCGCCCGGTAGTCCGCCGACGCGCGGTGATCGGACATCGGCCGGTAGTCCCGCGCGAGCGCGTCGAGGGCAGGCGCCCAGGCGAGCTCGTCGTCGAGGTCGAGCCCGGCGAGCGCGGTCTCCGCATGCGGCGCACGCTTCGGCGTCGCCGCCATGCCGCCGAAGGCGATGCGGGCGCGCACGATCCGCCGGCCCTCCAGATGGACGCGGAAGGCGCCCATCACCGCCGAGATGTCCTCGTCGAAGCGCTTCGTCACCTTGTAGCAGCGGAAGACGTCGTGCTTGCGCGGCTTCTCGACCGTGACCGCGCGAACGTACTCGCCGGGCTGGCGATCCTGCTCGCGGTAGGCGAGGAAGAAGTCCTCGAGCGGCAGCGTGCGCGTGCCCGTCGCGCCCGCGAGCTCGAGCGTCGCGCCGAGCGCGATCAGCGCCGGCGGCAGGTCGCCGATGGGCGAGCCGTTGGCGATGTTGCCGCCCACCGTCCCCGACGCGCGCACCTGGACGGAGCCGAAGCGGCGCATCAGCTCGCCGAGGTCCGGGTCGATCGCGGCCAGCGCCGCATGGGCGTCGGCGTGGGAGACCATCGCGCCGAGCGTCAGCGTCTCGGGCGTGGAGCGCATCGTGCGCAGGGAGGCGACGCGCCCGAGCCAGACGATCTTCTCGATCTCCATCAACGCCTTGGTGATCCACAGCCCGACGTCGGTGGCGCCGGCGACGATCGTCGCGTCCGGGTGGCGGGCGAGCAGCGCGGCGAGGCTCTCCTCCGAGGCGGGGGCGGCGAAGAAGCGGCTCTCGTCGCCGAGGATGAGGTCCGCCTCGTCGGCTTCGATCTCGGCGAGGGCGGCGGCCGCCGCCTCGCGATGCGTCTCGAAGCGGCGGTCGCGCGGCTGCGCGCAGGCGTCGAGGGCCGCGTCGACGATCGGGCGGTAGCCGGTGCAGCGGCACAGGTTGCCCGCGAGCGCGTCGTTCACCGCCGCGCGCCCCACCGGCCGCTCCCCCTCCTCGTAGAGCGTGAACAGGCTCATCACGATGCCCGGCGTGCAGAAGCCGCACTGCGACCCGTGATGCGCCACCATCGCCTCCTGGACCGGGTGCGGCGCCCCGTCGGCGGCGATGTCCTCCACCGTGACCACGTCCGCGCCGTCGCACTGGCCGACGAGCAGGATGCAGGCGTTCACCGGCTCGTAGACCAGCCGGCCCTCGACGAGCCGGCCGAGCGCCACGGTGCACGCCCCGCAATCGCCCTCCGCGCAACCCTCCTTCGTGCCGGTGCGCCGCTCCTGGAGGCGCAGCCAGTCGAGCAGCGTGGTGCGCGGATGGACGTCGCGGATCTCGCGGACCGAGCCGTTGCGCAGGAGGCGGATGGCGTTTCGCATGGTGGGGTCGCGTTCCGTGGCGCTGGTCATCATCGCAGGATAGCGGCTGGCGCGGGGATAAGGAACGGGGCATCGCGGCGCGGAGGAGCCGTCCCCGAGAGCCGAGTTGTCACTTGACAACTCGGCGTCCATGACGGACCGTGCGGCGATCAGGAAGGCGGCGATGGCTCGGCGGCGTCACCCGGACAAGGAGATCGAGGCGGCGCTCCGCTTCGCGGAAGACAACGGTCGGCGGATCAGCCTCGGCGGAAGCCATGCCTGGGGCAAGATCTATTGCCCGTACGACGACGAAGAATGCCGCTGCGGCGAGTTCTGCATCGCCAGCGTCTGGACCACTCCGCGCAACGCGAGCGCTCATGCGCGTCACATCCGGCGTGTGGTCGAAGGCTGCATGCGCAATCTGGGCGATGGTGTCGGAGACGACTGATGACGACGATCGATGCGTTCGAGTTCACCTTGAAGTATCGCCTCCCGGCTCACGAGACGGACCTCGACGCCCTCGTCGAGCGGCTCGGCGAGGCGGGCTGCACGGACGCGCTCGTCGGCACGGGCACGGCGGGCCGGCTCGCTCTCGCCTTCACCCGCGAAGCCGCGGGCGCGACGGAGGCGCTGCGCACGGCGCTCGCGGACGTGCGACGCGCCGTGCCGGACGCGGTCCTGATCGAGGCCCAGCCGGACCTCGTGGGCCTGGCCGACGCCGCGGAGGTGCTCGGCATGACCCGCCAGAACCTGCGCAAGCTGATGCTCTCGCACGCGGATTTCCCGCTGCCGGTGCACGAGGGCACCTCGTCGCTGTGGCATCTCGCCGACCTCCTCGGCTGGTTCGAGCGCGCTCGTGGCGACGCGTCTCGCGCAGGCCTGCGCGAGACCGCCGCCGCGACGCTGGAGGTGAACCTCGCGGCGCAGGCACGCCGCTACATCACGAAGCGCTCAGAGGAGATCGAGCGGCTCGTCGGATGAACGATTCACCCCCGCGCCCTTGATCTCCCCGCACATAACCTCCAAAACCCCACCCCTGACCCGAAAGCGACACGACAGCTGGCTGGGTTCATCTGCTGGTCTTGGAGGGGCACGGGATGCGCAAAGACACCCGCCTCGCCGAATTGGGGATGGACTTCACCCTGCATGACGCAGGCGTTCGAACCAAAGAGGTGAGCACCGATCGGACTTCCGCCGCGCAGCGGGACACGATCGACGATCCATCGATCGCTGCGGCGGTTGGAACCGAGCCGGACGCGACCCGGCACGACGTGAGCCTCGATCATTTCGTCGAGAAGGACGGCCTGCGCTTCGCGGGCACGCACCTGATCGTCGATCTGTGGGAGGCCTCGCGTCTCGACGACCTGCCGGCGGTCGACGACGCGCTCAGGCGCGCCGCCGAGGCCGCGGGGGCGACGCTGCTCGCCATCGACCTGCATCATTTCACGCCCAACGGCGGGATCTCGGGGGTCGCGGTGCTGGCGGAGAGCCACATCTCGATCCACACCTGGCCGGAGAGGGCCTATGCCGCGATCGACATCTTCATGTGCGGCGACGCGCGCCCGCACGCGGCGATCGCGGTGCTGCGCGAGGCCTTCGCGCCGGCGCGCATCCAGCTCGCGGAGCACAAGCGCGGGATGATCCCGTGCTGAGCTTCGCGGAGGCGATCCACGACGGCTTCGGGCAGAGCTTCCGGGTCGATCGGCTGGTGCACTACGAGAAGACCGACCTGCAGGAGCTCGTCGTCTTCGACAACGCCTCCTTCGGCCGCGTGCTCGCGCTCGACGGGGTGATCCAGCTCACCGAGCGCGACCACCACGTCTACCACGAGATGATCGCGCACGTGCCCGTCCTCGCCCACGGCGCCGTGCGCGACGCGCTGGTGATCGGCGGCGGAGACGGCGGGGCGCTGCGCGAGCTCCTGTGGCACGCGGGCGTGCGGGTCACGCTCGTGGAGATCGACCCGCGGGTGATCGAGACCGCGCGCGCCCACCTGCCCTTCGTGTGCGGGGACGCCTTCGACCATGCCCGCGCCGAGATCGTCGTCGGCGACGGGCTCGCCTTCGTGCGCGACACCGACCGGCGCTTCGACGTGATCGTGGTGGATTCGACCGATCCCGTCGGCCCGGCGGCGGCCCTGTTCGGCGAGGGCTTCTACCGCGACTGCGCGCGCCGCCTGGCGCCCGGCGGCGTGCTCGTCACCCAGGCGGGGGTGCCGTTCTTCCAGGGCGCGCAGGTCGCCGCGGCGCATCGGGTGCGCTCGCGGCTGTTCGCGCACGCGACCGTCTACCTCGCCGCCGTGCCGACCTATACCGGCGGCCCGATGGCGCTCGGCTTCGCCTCGGACGCCGACCTCGCGCCTGGCGACGCCGCCGTCTTGCGGGAACGCTACGTCGCGGCGGGGCTCGCGACGCGCTACTACGCGCCCGACGTGCACGTGGGGGCCTTCGCGCTGCCGCCGGAGGTGCGGGCGCTCCTGCGGGATGCGTGACCCCGCCCGCACGGTCGAGTCGATCGATACTTTACTTTGAACAGACTTTACCGGTGAAATCCTGCACCCGAATTCACGCTTCTAATCCGGTAAAACGTTTCCCTTTTTCTCGGTTCACCCTACGAAAAACCAGTAGACAGCCGCGTTTCCCCGCCCGATAACGGGCTACGCACAAATACGAATAACGGGGATCCCTGCGTCCATGCCTGCGCTGATCGCCTTCGTGCGCGCCGTCGAGCGCGTCAACGACCTCGTCGGGCGCGCGGTCGCGCTGCTCACGCTCGGGACGGTGCTCGTCTGCTTCGCCACCGTCTACACGCGCTACGCGCTCAACACGAACTTCATCTGGCTCCAGGAAGCCTACGTCTGGCAGCACGCGCTCGTGATCGTGCTCGGCGGCGCCTACACGATGATGGTCGGCGGCTTCGTGCGGGTGGACATCTTCTACGGCCGCATGCCCCCCCGCGGGCGCGCCACGGTCGACATCCTCGGCACGCTCGTCTTCCTGATGCCCTTCCTGGCGGTGCTCGCCTGGTCGTTCTGGCGCTTCTTCTGGAACGGCTGGCTCGCCGACGAGGGCTCGCCCAACGAGGGCGGGCTGCCGAACTGGTGGCTGCTCCAGGGCGCGCTCGTGGTGTTCGTGGCGCTCACCTTCCTGCAGGGCTGTGCGCTCGTCGCCCGCTCGCTCCTCGTCCTGAAGGGCCGCGAGGAGTTCGCGCCCCGGCTCTCGCACGGCTGAGGAGGCGCGCCATGCTCGATCCCGCCATCGCCGGCCAGATCCTCGCCGTCGTCTTCTTCTTCTCCATCCTCGTCGTGCTGCTCTCGGGCTACATCGTCGCCTGGACGCTCGGCGGCCTGTCGATGATCTTCGCGCTCCTCGGCTGGTGGGTCGGCGCGTTCGACGCCAACCTGCTCCAGGCCCTCTCGACGCGCTTCTTCGGGGTGATCACCAACCCCGTGCTGATCGCGGTGCCGCTCTTCGTCTTCATGGGCGTCGTGCTCGAGCGCTCGAAGATCGCCGAGGTCCTGCTCACCACGATGGGCGAGCTGTTCGGCGCGCTGCGCGGCGGTCTGGGCATCTCGGTCGTCCTCGTCGGCGCGCTCCTCGCCGCCTCGACGGGCGTCGTCGGCGCGACCGTGGTGGCGATGGGCCTCCTCGCCCTGCCGGCCATGCTGCGGGCGGGCTACGACCCGAAGCTCGCCACCGGCGTCATCTGTGCCGCCGGCACGCTCGGCCAGATCCTGCCGCCCTCGACGGTGCTGATCTTCACCGCCGACATCCTGCAGGGCGCCAACGCCGCCGCGCAGGCCGAGCTCGGCAACTTCGCGCCGGACACGGTCTCCGTGGGCGACCTGTTCGTCGGCGCCTTCCTGCCGGGCATCATCCTCGCCGGCCTCTACGCGCTGTGGGTCCTGTTCCGCGCCATCGTCGACCCGAAGAGCGCCCCGGCCATCGTGATGACCCCCGAGCAGAAGGCGACGCTCGGCCGGCGCGTCGTCGTGGCGCTGATCCCGCCGCTCGCGCTCATCGTCGCCGTCCTCGGCTCGATCGTCGGCGGCGTGGCGACGCCGACCGAATCCGCCTCGGTGGGCTCGCTCGGCGCGATCCTGCTCTGCCTCATCAAGCTCCTCGCCGAGCGCGCCGTCCACGGCGACGACGGGGTCGACCACGAGGAGAAGCTGTTCTGGTTCTGGATCGGCTTTCTCGCGCTCCTGCTCGCGATCGGCGTCCTCGGCGGCGCCTTCTGGCTGCTCACCTTCCTCGTCGGCGCGATCCTCGCGGCGCTGGTGCCGGTGATGGCCTCGACGAAGCTGCGCACCCGCTTCCTCGGCACGATGGACGAGACCTGCCGCGCGACGATGACGATCACCTCGATGATCTTCATCATCCTGCTCGGTGCAACCGCCTTCGCCCTCGTCTTCACCCGCATGGGCGGCTACGACCTCGTGCAGGACTTCCTCTCCGCCATGCCCGGCGGCCAGATCGGCGCCGTCATGGCGGTGATGGCGATGATGTTCGTGCTCGGGTTCTTCCTCGACACGTTCGAGATCGTCTTCATCGTCGTGCCGATCACCGCGCCGATCCTGATCATCCTCGGCGTCGACCCGATCCTGCTCGGCGTGCTCATCGGGCTGATCCTGCAGACGTCCTTCCTCACCCCGCCCTTCGGCTTCGCGCTGTTCTACCTGCGCGGCGTGGCGCCGAAGGAAGTGGCGACGACCATGCTCTACCGCGGCGTGATCCCGTTCGTGGTCATGCAGATTGCGGTGCTCGTGCTGGTCTGGCAATGGCAGGCGCTGGCCACCTTCCTGCCGAACTACTTCTTCCGCCAGCCCGCCGCCGCGACGATCGAGGGCGGTCCCGCCCCCGCCCCGGCGCCGCTGCCCTTCGACGACAGCGAGGCGGACGAGTTCCTGTGAGGCGTCTCTCCTCCCGGCGTCGCGTGCGGTAGGCTTCCGCACCGACAAGGGGGGGCGCGCGATGGCCGAGCGTGAGGGGAAACGGTCCGGCGAGCATCACGAGCGGGTCGAGATCCCGGATCGGGAGGCGCTCGCGCACTGGCTCGCAGAGAATCATGCGCGCCGCGAGAGCGTCTGGGTGGTCCTCCCCCGCAAGTCCGATGGCGGCGCGCACGTGCCCTGGCCGGAGATCGTCGACGAGGCGCTGTGCTGGGGCTGGATCGACAGCCTGCCGCGCGAGCTCGACGAGACGCGCACGATGCTGCGCCTTTCGCCGCGAAAGCCCGGCAGCGCCTGGTCGAAGGTCAACCGCGAGAAGGTCGCGCGCCTGATGGCGGAAGGGCGCATCACACCGCCGGGCCTCGCCGTCATCGAGGCCGCGAAGGCCGGCGGCAGCTTCTACCGGCTCGCCGAGATCGACGGTCTGGAACCGCCGGCCGATCTCGTCGAGGCCTTCGCCGCGGACCCGCGGGCGCGCGCGACGTTCGACGGGTTCCCGCGCTCATCGAGGCGGGCGATCCTCGAATGGATCCTCCAGGCGAAGCGGCCCGGGACCCGCGCCGAGCGGGTCGCACGCACGGTCGCCTGCGCGGCACGGGGCCTGCGGGCGAACCATCCCGAGGCACGCGGCGTCCAGGCTTGAGACGAAAGAGCCCCCGCGACGGCGGTCGCGGGGGCGAAGGCGGGCCCGGGCGGGTGGGCGTGCCCGGGCCGATGTCGCGATCGATGCCGCGCTCAGCCGAAGCCGCGGGCCGGGAAGGCGAAGTCCAGGGTGCGGGCGTTGAGGAAGGCCTGCTCGTTGAAGCGCAGGAAGCGGGAGGTGTTCTCGCGCGAGGCGAAGTAGGACTGCCAGACCCGGCGCATGTAGTCGTTGCCGTTGTCGTACATGTCCTGAACCATCTCGCCCGCGGCCTTGCCGAGGCCCTCGAGCACCTCGCGGTTGAGGCGCAGGAACTGCACGCCGTGCTCGAGACGCAGCGTCTCCATGGTGCGGCCCGAGCCGTAGTCGTACTCGACCTTCATGTCCTCGTGCATCTGCCAGCAGGCGACCTTGATGATCTCCTGGAGGTCGGCGGGCAGCTCCTGGTACTTGGCGCGGTTGACCATCATCTGCATCATGCCGCCGGGCTCCTGCACGCCGGGGCCGTAGGAGATCTTGCAGACCTGCTGGAAGCCGAGCGCGAGATCGTTGAGCGGGCCGATGAACTCGGCCGCGTCGATCGCGCCGGACTGGAGCGCGGCGAAGATCTCGCCGCCGGGCAGCAGCACCGCGGAGCCGCCGACGCGCTGGATCAGGTCGCCGCCCAGGCCCGGGATGCGCATCTTCAGGCCCTGGAAGTCGGCCATCGTGTTGATCTCGCGCTTGAACCAGCCGAAGGACTGGGCGGACGTCTGGCCGGCCGGGAAGGCGACGATGCCGTATTGCGCGTTCAGCTCGTCCCACAGCTCGGCGCCGCCGCCGAAGTTGATCCAGGCGAACTGCTCCTGCGCCGTCATGCCGAAGGGCACGGCGAAGAAGATCGAGAAGGCGGCGTCCTTGCCGTGATGGTAGAACGAGGCGTCGTGGCCCATCTCGGCCGTGCCGTCCATCACCGCGTCCATGCAGCGCAGCGCCGGCACGAGCTCGCCCGCGGCGAAGGTCGTGATGTGAAGGCGCCCGCCAGACATGGTGTTGATGCGCTCGACGAGCCGGTCGACGCCGGTGCCGGCGCCCGGCAGGCCCTTCGGCCAGGACGTGACGAGGCGCCACTCGATGCGCTCCTGCGCGATGGCCGGAGCCGCGAGCGTGCTCGCCGCAGCGGCTCCGCCGGCGAGAGCGGCCCCCTTGAGAAACTGACGACGTTCCATGTGACTCTCCTCCGCAAGGCGAGCGCGATCGCGTCGCGACGAGGCGACGGCTCGGCATTTTTACTGAAAGGAGCCGTTCTTATCCGGCCATTTCACGCGGCTACGATGGTATAGTTCCCCTTCGTTACCGAAGATCATCTTCTATACGTTTTTCTACTCAGGTAAAGTCCTTTATTTATACTTGAAGAGACGGTGAATTCGGTGCGACGCCGCGACCGGGCATCCCACCCGCCGGAGCGGGGCGGTACGGGCCAAGTCCCTGGCGTGGCGGCGGAACGTGCGACGGCGCTCGATCGCGGTCGCGAAGCGTTAACCATCGTACCTTAAGGTCATGGCGCGAAGGAGCCGCCCGCCCCATGACCGTCGACCGCTCGACCCTCGCCGATCTCGACGGCGTCCTCGCCGCCCGCGACGCCGCGGAACGGGGACGCGCGGCGGAGCGCGTCGCCGAGCTGTTCCTGGCGCGCGCGCCGAGCCTGTCGGAGGATCACGTCGCGCTGTTCGACGACGTGCTGGAGAAGCTCGTCGGCGACATCACCTTCCGCGCCCGCGTGGCGCTCTCCGAGCGCTTCGCCGATTGCCCGAATGCGCCGCGCAAGGTCGTCTTCGCCTTCGGCAGCGACGACGAGATCCGCGTCGCCGGCCCGGTGCTCGAGCGCTCGACGCGTCTCGACGTCGACGCGCTCCTGGCCATCGCTCGCGCCAAGGGCCAGGAGCATCTGTGCGCCATCGCCAAGCGCCCGAGCGTGCCGGAGGCGGTCACCGACGTCCTGCTCGACCGCGGCGGGCGGCGCGTCGTGGCGACCGCCGCCGGCAACCCGGGCGCGGCGTTCTCCGCGGACGGCGCCGCGATCCTCGTCGCGCGGGCGCAGAGCGACGACGCGCTCGTGCGCGCGCTCGCGGCCCGCGACGACGCCTTCGCGGGCCGCATCGCCGCGCTCGTGGCGCGGGCGCGTGCGCGGGTGCGCGATACGCTGTCGCGGGAAACGGGTGCCGACCCGGAGCTGATCGAGGCGCTCGTCTCGCGGGTCGGCGCCGAGATCGCCGAGAAGGGCGACAAGCGCACGCTGCTCGGCCAGTTCTCGGAGCCGATGGCGGCGATGCAGGAGCGCGCGGCCGAGACCGGCCTCGCCGAGATCGACGCGCTGGGCGCGCTGCTCGACGGGAGGCCGGCGGAAGCGCTGTGCGTCATCGCCATCCTCCAGGGCGTGCCCGTGGAGTTCGTGGCGCGCGCCTTCCACGCCTCGACCTACGCACCGATCCTCGTGATCGCCCGTGCCTGCGACTTCCGCTGGAAGACGGTGCACCACCTCATCCACGCCAAGCTCGGCCGCGCCCTGCCCGAGGTCCTCGCCGAGGACGCCCGCGCCACCTTCGAGCGGCTTGGGCCCGCGACGGCGCGGCGCGTGCTGCGCGCGGCGTTGGCGAAGGAGCGGGGGATGCGGCACTGAGGCGTGCCGCGCGCCCGGCCGGGCACGCGGCTCACCATGGCGTCTCGTGCCTCGCGTAGCGTCAGAACGTGTAGCTGACGCCCGCCCTGACCGCATGGAAGTACGCGTCGTTGCGGTAGCCGTCCCCGGGGGAGATGGTCCGCAGCATGTTCGTGTACGATCCGAAGTCGGTATAGCGGTACTCGATGCGGCCGCTGAGCCGATCGGTGAAGGCGTGCTGGACGCCGGCGCCGACCGTCCAGCCCCATTGCGTCTGGTCGAACGACTCGCGGTAGGTGCCGGCGGCGAGGACGAGCCCGCCGCCCGTGACGACGGCGACCGGGACGGACGCGCTGAACGTGTCCTCGAACTGCGCGAAGGCCAGACCGCCGGTGGCGTAGACGAGCGTGCGGTCGAAGGCAGCGCCGAGGCGGGCGCGCAGCGAGCCCTGCCAGGTCACGTCCGTCGCCACGCCGAGCGAGAAGCCCGGTGCGGTCGGGTCGGTGATGAGCAGGTCGCTCTCCGCCCCGGAATACTCGATGTCCGCCTCCGCTCCGAGCACGAAGCCGCCGAGCTGCTGGAGATAGCCGACATGCGCGCCGCCGACGAAGCCGTCGAGATCGCTCTCGGGATCGATGCCGAGCGGACGGAGCGGGATCGGCGTCACGCCGGCGTCGAGCAGGGTGGTCTCGTTCTCGCCGAACAGCCACCCGCCCTGCACGCCGGCATAGAAGCCGGTCCAGGAGAAGACGGACACGGTCGGCGCGGGCGCCGGCGCGGTGCGCACCGGCAGGTCCGCGGCGAGCGTCGCGCCGGACAGGGCGATGACGACGGAGAAGGCCGCGGTACCGACGATTATGGGGGATCGCTTGAACATTCTCCGACTCCAGTCGTCACGTCTGCCGTCCCACACGCGACGGGCCTCGCCGCGCGCGGATCAGGAACCCTCCGCGATCGTGCAGCGCGGCGCGTCTGCGTAGCGCGCCGCCGCCTCGTCCCACACGACGGTGCAGGAGAGGCCGCGGCCCACGGGCAGCACCACCTCCATGGTTGCATCATCTTCATACAAGCACAACAGGGCAATGGCGTCGGGCGAGCCCGCCGGCACGACCCAGGCGAGAGTGGCGCCATCGATCTCCGGCGCGAGCTCGAAGCGGGTGCCTTCGGCGACGGCGAAGACCGAGAACGATCGCAGGCCCATTCCTTCGCCGAGAGAGGCCGGGCAGAGCGGCGCGGCCGGGATCTCGGCGCGCGCCGGCACGGCTGTCGCGGCGGCCGTCGCGGCGACGGCGCTCAGAACGACAGCAGGAAGCGGCGACGTTCGGCGGCCCATCAGCGTCGCCCGAGTCGGTCGAAGAAGGCGGACGCCGCCGCCTGTGCCGGCTCGAGCTCCACGCGCGCCTGGCGCAGCTCGGATTGCGCCCGGTCCATGTCCCAGCGCAGGTCGTCCAGCCGGTCGCGGATCTCGTCGAGCTTGTCGCGGCGCGCGTCCGCGGTGAGGTCTCGGTCGCTGCGGATGCGCTCCATCTGCTGGCGGAACTGCTCGCGCGACTGCTCGAAGTCGCGGATCCGGCCCTCGGCCGAGGCGACGCGGCGCTCCGCGAGGCCGAGACGCTGGCCGACCGAGCGGCCCTCCAGGAACGGCCCCGCCACCGCGGCCGGGCACAGGCCGTGATACCCCTCGTTCGCGCGCCCGCCCCGGAAACCGTTCTCCGGCGTGCACCAGATCAGCACGCCCTCGTCCCAGCCTGCGCGGTAGGCGACGGGATCGGGAACAATGCTGAAGTTCGCGCAGGTCCGCGCATGGCTCTCGAGACGCGACGGCGCGTGCCCCTCGGCGCCGTCCCGCTGCCCGATGCTCGCCCAGTCCTCGGCCCGGCATTCCTCGCGCGTGATCGTCGCGCACCCCGAGATTGAGAATGCCAAAGCGACGACACCGACCAGGCCCGCCGCCCGCGCCGCACCCATCGACCTGCTCCCACGGAAGCCGAAGTTCTCTCGTCGATAATGCAATAGGAATTTAATTTCAACCATGGCGCCCGGTTCGCGGCGGCCGCGGTGTGGCCGCGCCGCCGAGATCGGCGGTGCCGCCGAAGGCGGCACGGGCGGGACGAGCGATCGTCGTGCGCATGGTGCCGGCTGTCGGACTCGAACCGACGACCTACCGCTTACAAGGCGGTTGCTCTACCAGCTGAGCTAAGCCGGCATGCGCGGCCGGACGGGAGCCGAGGGCGCCCGCGCAAGGGTTAGCAGTCGGCACGGAGACGCGCAAGCGCGGGCGGCACGCACCCGTCCCCGCCGCGTGGGCCGGAAGCCGCGAACGCGAAAACCCCGGCCGCAGGACGGCCGGGGCGCGCACGCGTGACTGGAGACGCGGGCGATCTCGGGGGCGCGCGACCGCGAGGTCGCGGCGCGTTCACTTGCGGCCGAAGGACATCCCGGCGAAACGGTTGTTGAAGCGCGACACGCGGCCGCCGCGGTCGAGCAGCGCCTGCGACGCGCCGGTCCAGGCCGGATGCGTCTTCGGGTCGATGTCGAGCGGGAGGGTGTCGCCCTCCTTGCCGTAGGTGGAACGCGTCTGGTACGTCGTACCGTCGGTCATCTGGACGGTGATGAAGTGGTAATCCGGATGGTTGGTCGCGGCCTTGGGCATAGATTGAACCTCCTCGCACCGTCGCCTGCGCGTCCCGCGTGACGACGACGGCTTGCGACGTTATGTCGAGCCAGTGACTGGGATCGCGGGGCTATACCCCAGCGGCGTGACGAGTTCAAGCGAGGCCTGAGCGCCGAGGAACGGGAACATCATGGCGGACCAGATCGGGGGCGCGGGGACGAAGCCGGGGGACGGGACGAGCGGGCGCGCCAACCTCGGCGCGCTCAGGCCGCTCGTCGGCTTCGCCGCCCGCTACAAGGGTCGCATCGCCGCAGCCCTCGGCGCGCTCGTCGTGGCCTCGGTCGCGACGCTCGCGGTACCGCTCGCCGTGCGCCGGGTGATCGACCACGGCTTCTCGGATGCGCAGGGCGACCTGATCAGCGCCTATTTCGGCATGCTCGTCATCGTCGTCGGTTTCCTCGCGCTGGGCTCGGCGCTGCGCTACTACTTCGTGATCACGCTCGGCGAGCGGGTGGTGGCGGACGTGCGCGCCGCCGTGTTCGAGCGGCTCACCACGCTCGACCCGGCCTTCTTCGACGCGAGCCGGGCGGGCGAGCTCGTCTCGCGGCTCACCGCCGACACGACGCAGGTGAAGGCGGCCTTCGGCGCCTCGATCTCGATCGCGCTGCGCAACGCCGTGCTGCTCGTCGGCGCCATCGCGCTGATGATCTGGACGAGCCCGAAGCTCTCCGCCCTCGTCCTCGTGGCGCTGCCGCTCATCGTCGTGCCGATCATCGTCTCGGGCCGCAAGGTGCGCCGGCGCTCGCGCATCGCGCAGGACAAGCTCGCGGACGCCTCGGCCTTCGCCGCCGAGGCGGTGGGTGCGGTCCGCACCATGCAGGCCTTCGGCATGGAGCGCGAGACCGCCCGGCGCTTCGCGCACGCGGCGGAGGAGGCCTACGACGCGGCGCGGATCTCGGTGCGCGCCCGCGCCATGCTCACGGGGGCGGCGATCTTCCTCGTCTCCGCGAGCGTGGTGGGCGTGCTCTGGTACGGCGCGCAGGCGGTGCTGGCGGGCACGATGACCGGGGGCACACTCGGGCAGTTCGTGCTCTATGCCGTCTTCGCCGCCTCCGCCATGGGGCAGCTCTCGGAGGTCTACGGCGAGCTCGCGCAGGCCGCAGGCTCGGCGGAGCGGCTCGGCGAGATCCTGGAGGCGCTGCCGGGCGTCACCGCGCCCGAGCGGCCCCGCGCGCTGCCGGAGCCGCCGCTCGGCTCCGTCGCCTTCGAGGACGTGCGCTTCCACTACCCCACCCGCACGGAGGCGCCGGCGTTGGAGGGCGTCTCCTTCGCGCTGCGGCCCGGCGAGCGGGTGGCGCTCGTCGGCCCGTCGGGCTCGGGCAAGTCCACCGTTCTCCAGCTGATCCTGCGCTTCTACGACCCGGAAGCCGGTCGCGTGAGCGTCGACGGCGTGCCGGTCACCGAGGCCGACCCCGTCGCCCTGCGCCGACGCCTCGCCCTCGTGCCGCAGGAGCCGACGATCTTCGGGGTGAGCGTGCTCGACAACATCCGCTACGGCCGGCCGGAGGCGACCGAGGCGCAGGTGCGCGAGGCGGCGCGGCTCGCGAGCGCGGACACCTTCGTCGAGGCGCTTCCCGAAGGCTACGCCACCCTCGTCGGCGAGCGCGGCGTCACCCTGTCCGGCGGCCAGCGCCAGCGCATCGCCATCGCCCGCGCCATCCTCAAGGACGCGCCGATCCTGCTCCTGGACGAGGCGACGAGCGCGCTCGACGCCGAGAGCGAGCATGCGGTGCAGGAGGCGCTCGACCGGCTGATGCAGGGCCGCACCACGCTCGTCATCGCCCACCGCCTCGCCACAGTGCGCTCCGCCGACCGAATCCTGGTCATGGACGCCGGCCGGATCGTCGAGGAAGGCGACCACGACGGTCTCGTCGCCCGCGGCGGTCTCTACGCCCGCCTCGCCCGCCTGCAGTTCTCGGACGCGCAGGACCGCCGCTCGCAGGCGGCGGAATAGGATGACACCGCCCGTCACCCCGGGGTCGCGAAGCGGGCCCGGGGCCGGAACCGCAGGGGTTCGCTGAGCGTGCGCGGGAGCGCGCGCGTCCACGAACGCCGATGGAGGCGTGTGCACGTCGCTCTTCGAGGGCCGGACGTTCCCAGTCCCGAACAGCGGAACGGCGGCGGGCCCATTGAGCCCGCCGCCGTTCCCGTGGTCGCGCCGAAGCGTGCGAGGCGGCGCCGCCGAGCGGCGCCGGGGCCTCACTTCATCGTGCCGTCGGCGTTGAACTGATCGAGGTAGGCGATCAGGTCGGCGACCTGCTGATCGTCGCGCAGGCCCGCGAAGGTCATGCGAGTGCCCGGCGTGACGCCGCGCGGATCCTTGATGTAGACGGCGAAGTTCTCATGGTCCCAGACCTTGTCGAGGTTCTCGTAGGCCTGCGAGTAGCGGTAGCCTTCCACGGACCCGGCCTCGCGGCCGAACAGGCCGTTGAGCTGCGGGCCGACGCGGTTCTGGGCGTTCTCGCCGACCATGTGGCAGGCGCTGCAGACGCGGAACACGCGCTCACCGGCGGCCGCGTCCTGGGCCTGGGCGGAGCCGATTCCGCCGAGCATCAGGAACGACGCGGCGACGAGGGCGATCTTACGCATGGGCTGGTTTCCTCTCTCTTCGGGCATGTGGGTCGAGCTTGGAGCTGATCCAGCCCAGCCTTTATAGCGCGCCAGATCCTGAAGCGAAGATGAATGCGCCATTTCGTCGTTCGACGGAGCCGATTCCCGGAAACGGAAGGTGAAACCCCACGAGCCCGATGCGATCCGTCGCCAGCCGGTCGAGCAGCGCGAGGCGCGTGGCGATCGCCTGCTCGCGGTCGAGGTCGGTCCCAAGGGGCCAGCCCGGCTTCTGGAACGAGATGAGCACGTTGGTGAGCGCGTCCCCGCCCACGAGGAGCTGGCTCCCACCGCTCTCGACGAGGACCGAGGCATGGCCCGGCGTGTGGCCCGGCGTGGCGACGTAGCGCACGCCGGGGGCGAGCTCGGCCTCGTCGCCCGCGGTCTCCAGCGCATCGCCGAGCGTGCCGATCACCCGCGCGGCGCCGAGCGCGAGGCCCTTCAGCCAATCCGGCGCGGTGTCGGGCGTCGTGGGATCGGTCCAGAAGGCGTGCTCGGTCTCGCCCATCACGTGGCGGGCGTTGGGAAAGCGCGGCCCCTCCTCGAAGTCGTCGACGGCGCCCCAGAGGTGGTCCGCGTGGCCGTGGGTGAAGACGACGTCGGTCACGTCCTCGGGCGCGACGCCGATCTCGCCGAGCGCGTCCGTCAGCCGGCCCGCCGTCGCCTGGAATGTCGGGCCGGAGCCGGCGTCGACGAGGATGCGCCGCGCGCCGGTCTCGACGAGGACGACGTTGGTCTGGTTCACGAACTCCCGCGGCGGCTCCATGCCGTTCTCGCGAAAGAGCGCGTCGAGATCGGCGCCGTCCGTCTCCGGCAGGGTGAAGGAGACGGGCAGCGCCACGGTGCCGTCCGAGACGACCCGGACACGGATGTCACCGAGCGCGACCGTATCGCTCGCCCGGGCGCGGGCGAGGCGCATCCCGGGCTGGAGGCCGAGAGCGATCGCGGCTCCGGCGAGCGGAGCCGCGCCGAGGAGCGCCCGGCGCGTGGTCCCGCCGGCTCCGTATCCACCGTGCGGGCTCATCCGAAGATGTCCGCGGCGATGCCCTCGTACCAGCCGATGTTCTCGGCCTGGGTCTGGCGGCGCAGGTCGTCGCTCTCGTCGAGCTGCGAGACGAAGGTCTCGGTCGCCGTGATCTTGCCGTCCTTGGGCTCGTAGCGCCCGCCGACCTTCACCGCGTCGTCGTCCGCGATCAGGCTCCAGCAGGTGTTGGCGTAGCGCGCCGGGAACTGCCGCGAGCCGGTGAGCGCGGCGCGGATGGCGTTGGCCGCGACCTTGGCCTGGGAGTTCGCCGAGAAGCCGGACTTCGGCATGTCGCCCGCGATCGTCGCGTCGCCGAGAACCGTGATCGCGTCGTCGATCGTGGAGCGCATCGTCTCCGCCAGGATGGGGCAGTAGCCGGTCTCGTCGGCGAGCCCGGCCTGGACGGCGATGCCACCGGCACGCTGCGCCGGGATGACGTTGATGAGGTCGGCCTCATAGGGTCCGAAGCCGGTCTCGACCGTCATCGACGCGGCGTCCACCGCCCCGATGCCGCCATGGATGTCGGGGTCCTGCCACTCGACCATGCCGGTGTAGTAGCGCTGCCATCCGGCCGAGAAGAGCGCCTGCTTGGAGAAGCTCGGCTTCGGGTCGAGGATCACGATGCGCGAGCGGGTGTGGCCCTTGGCCTTGAGCACGTGCGCCATCATCGAGACGCGCTCGTAGGGGCCGGGCGGGCAGCGATAGGGGTTGGGCGGGGCGATCATGACGATCTGCGCGCCGTCCTCGAGCGCGTCGAGCTGCGCCTTGAGGAGCTGCGTCTGCGGGCCGGCGAGCCAGGCGTGGGGAAGCCGCTCCGCCACCTCCTCCGAGTAGCCCTCGACCGATGAGTAGACCAGGTCGATGCCCGGGGCGACCACGAGGTGATCGTAGGCGAGGTCCGAGCCGTCGCCGAGCCGCACGGTCTTCGCCTCGCGGTCGATCGCCGCCGCCGCCTGGCGCACGTGCTTGACGCCGTAGGCCTGGGTGAGCTGCTCGTAGCCGTGGTTGATCTCGTCCCAGCCCTTGAAGTCGCCGAGATAGAGGTTCGAGTGGAAGCAGGTGGCGAAGCGCTCCTTGGGCTCGACCAGCGTGACGTCGACCGCGCCCTGCGAGTCGCGCGCCACGTACTTGGCCAGCGTCGCCCCGCCCGGCCCGCCGCCGATCACCACGAGCCGCGGGCGCGCGCCCTGTGCGATGGAGGTTGCCGCGAGGCCGAAGGGCAGGGCGGCTGCGGCGGCCGCGACGGCTCCGGCCTTGATGACGTCTCGACGGGTGAACGACATGTCGGATCCTCCCAGCACGGCCCGCGGGCCTATTTCACATCATAATTCGTGTTGATCACACATTTTCCATCTTACCGTGGATTTTCTGCTTTACCAGGGCGGAGCGCAGCGAAATAGGCGGCGAGCGCGGCGAGCTCCTCGTCTCCGTACCGCGCCGCGATGGTGCGCATGACCTGGTTCTCGCGCGTGCCGTCCTTGTAGAGCTCCATCACGTGCACGAAGCTCTCGACGGGCCAGCCGACGATCGGCGGGATGCCGTCGAAATCGCCGCTCTCCTGGTGGCAGGTGACGCACTCCCCCGCGAGGAAGGCGCCGTACTCGGCGTCGCCGGCGAGGCCCTGCGCGCCCGCGCCGTTCGAGAGCACGAGCATGCCGGCCGCGGCGAGCGCCGCGACCGGCGTGAAATGACGGGGGATCGAGACGCGCATGAGTACAACTTCCATCATCTCGGATTGCATGGCAAGATCATTCCGCCGATCCGGGCAGCGGGAGATCGCCCGCATCAATCGACGGTGGGTCCCTGCCCCGGCTCCGGCGTGACGTCGAGCGCCCTGGCGCGCATCGTGATCTCGGCCGTGCCGGGAAGGCAATCCGCCATGCACGGCTCCCGCCAGAAATGCGCCTCCGCCGTCTCCCGGTCGTCGGGGACGAAGTTCGCCACGTTCTCGAGCGTGATCTCGGCGTAGCTCTCCCGGTCGAGCTCGAATTCCTCGTCGAGGATCACGTCGTTGAGCCAGAGCACGTAGGCCGTGACCGCGTAGAGCTCGTCGGGCGTCAGCGACTGGGCGTTGCCGTAGGGCATGGCGCGGTAGATGTAGTCGATCAGCGTCGAGGCGTAGGGCCAGTACGAGCCGACGGTCTTCACCGGGTCGTGGCTCGCGAGCGTGCCGGCGCCGCCCGCCAGCATCGGCCAGCGCCCGGCGCTCTCGCCGAAGTCGCCGTGGCACACCGCGCATTGCACGATGTAGATCTCCTCGCCCTCGAGCGCCGTGCCGCGCCCCTCCGGCAGGCCGACGCCGTCCGGGCGCACGTCGATGTCCCAGCCGGCGATCTCCTCGGCGGCGGCCGGACGGCCGAGCCCCAGACCGGTCGGCAGCTCCGGGAAGGCGCCGTCGGTCGCCGAGCCGGTGGTCTCGGTGGCGAGGGTCGGCGCCGGACGAAGCGCCCCGCCCGCGAGCACCGTCGCGCCGGCGAGGAGGGCGGCGAGCGCGAGGGCACGCATCTCACGAAACCTCGACATTCTCGACCTCCCCGCTGGCCATGACGTGCCAGGTCTGGATCCCGTTGTTGTGGTAGATCGAGTTGAGGCCGCGCACCGCCCGCAGCTCGTTCTTCGTCGGCTGGACGTAGCCGGTCTCGTCGATCGCGCGCGACTGCAGCAGCAGCGGCGAGCCGTCCCAGTCGAGCTCGTAGTAGAAGCGCGTCAGCGCCTTGCCCCAGACGGGACCGTCGAGGCGCGCGCGCCGCCAGTTGCGCCCGCCGTCGAGGGAGACGTCGACGGCCGCGACCTTGCCGCGGCCGGACCAGGCGAGGCCGGAGATCACGGTGAAGCCGCGGCCGTGGTTCACCGGCGCCTGCGGGCTCGGGCTCGTGATCACGGACTTGGCGTCCATCACGAAGGTGAACTCGCGTGCGCGCCCATCCGCGAGCAGGTCGGTGTATTTCGACGTCTCCTCGCGGTGGTACCAGGGCTGGTCGCCGACCTCGATGCGGCGCAGCCACTTCACCCACATGTTCGCCTCCCAGCCGGGGACGACCATGCGCACGGGGTAGCCGTTCTCGGGGCGCAGCATCTCGCCGTTCATGCGGTAGGCGACGAGGCAATCGTCGAGCGCTTTCTCCATGGGGAGCGAGCGCGTCATGCCCGACGCGTCGGCGCCCTCGAGCAGCAGCCACTTGCCGGTCGGCTTCACGCCCGCCTCGGCGAGGAGCACGCGCAGCGGCACGCCGGTGTACATCACGCAGTGGATCATGCCGTGCGTGAACTGGCAGCCGTTGAGCTGCGCGCCGCGCCATTCCATGCCCGAGTTCGCCGCGCACTCGGCGAAGTAGGCGCGGTTGACCCGCGGCATGCGCTTGATGTCGTCGAGGGTGAAGACGAGCTCCCTGTCGACGAGCCCGTGCAGGATCAGGCGCCAGTCCTGCGGAGGGATCTCGGCGATGCCCCCGTGGTGGCGCTCGAAGCAAAGGCCATTGGGGGTGATCGGCCCGTCGAGCGCGTGCAGCGGCGTGAAGCTCACCGACGATTCGCGCGAGGCGGTGAGCCATTCGACGTCGCGGCGCACGACGTGGCTCTCGTGCTCGGAGGGCCGGCCGTAGGCGCGCACGGCAACGCCGTCGCCGAGGTAGCGCGACCAGTCGGGCACGTTCGGCGGGAGATTGGCGGAATTGCCCGCGACCGCCCCCGAGGCGGTCTCGGCGGCGGCGCGACCGCCGACCAGCGCGGCGCCGCCGGCGGCGAGCCCCGTGCGCAGGAAGGTCCGGCGCGAGGCTCCCGGCCCCGTTCGCCCGTTCCCGCCGGCTTCGTCCTTCGACATCGTCTCGTTCCCTCGGTGATGATCGTCGTCTCGTGTCGCGTCAGGTGCCCGTCACCCGCACGGTCTCGGCTTCCTTCGGCGCGATCGTGCCCGCCTCGCGGATGTGCGCGGCGACGAGATCCCAGATCGGTGGGCCCTCGGTGCCCTCGTTGACGCTGGCCCAGCCCGCGACGACGTACTCGCGCTCGGCCTCGAGCGGCGCGCCGGTGCGCGTGAGCGTCAGGTCGGAGATGCGCCGGCCCATCGGCGCGGAGACGTCGATCGCGTAGGCGATGCCGCCGACGCGGACCATGTCGCCGCCCTGCTGGTAGTAGGGGTCCGGGTTGAAGAGGTTGTCGGCGACGTCCTCCAGCACCTCCTTGAGCCGCGCCCCCGTCATCGCCGTGCGATAGGTCTCGGGGTAGGTCATGGCGGTGGCGTTGGTGACGTCCTCCATCGTGATCTCGGCCCCGGGCAGGACGGACGCGCCCCAGCGGAAGCCGGGCGAGAGCGCGATCTCCGCGTCGCGGCGCGCGAGCATCGCCTCGCAGATCACGTCGTCGAAGGTGCCGTTGAAGTTGCCGCGCCGGTAGAGCAGCCCCTCCGTGCGGCCGAGCACCTCCGACAGCGTCGCCTCGTGGGGTGCGCGGATCTCGGCGATCTTCGCGGCGAGCGCCGGATCGGGCGCGATCGCGTCCGAGAAGACCGGGATGAGCTTGTAGGCGAAGCCCTTCACCTCGCCGCCCGAGACGTCGAGATCGAGCCGCGAGACGAACTTGCCGTGCGAGCCGGACGCGATCAAGAGCGTCCTGCCGACCTGCACCGGCTCGGGCAGGGCGTCGTGGGTGTGGGCGGTGAGCACCACGTCGATCCCCGGCACGCGGGAGGCGAGCTTGCGATCGACGTCGAAGCCGTTGTGGGAGAGCAGCACCACCACGTCGGCGCCCTGCGCCCGGGCGTCCTCCACGCTCGCGGCGACCTCGGCCTCGCGGATGCCGAAGGACCAGGAGGGCATCATCCAGCGCGGGTTGGCGATGGGCGTGTAGGGGAAGGCCTGGCCGATCACGGCGACCGTCACGCCCGCGCGCTCGACCATGGTCATCGCGTCGAAGACCGGCTCCTCCCAGTCCGTGTCGCGGATGTTGCCGGCGAGGAACGGGAAGCCGAGCCGGGAGACGAGCTCGTTCACCCGCTCCTCGCCGAGCGTGAACTCCCAGTGGCCGACCATGGCGTCGGGCGCCAGCAGCGCCATGCAGTCGACCATGTCCTCGCCCCTCGTCCGGAGAGAGGTCCAGGAGTTCTGCCAGGTGTCGCCGCCGTCGAGGAGGAGCGTGTTGCCCGCCCCGCGCTCGGCGCGGATGGCGTTCACGACGGTGGCGACGCGGTCGAGCCCGCCCATGCGCCCGTAGGCGCGCGCCAGGGCGGTGAAGTCCTCGTGGGTGAGCGCGTGCGCCATCGCCGAGCCCGGCGCGATGCCGTACAGGTCGAGCAGGGCGCGGCCGCCGACGTGCGGCACGAGCCCCTTCACCTCGCCGACACCCAGGTTGATCGAGGGCTCGCGGAAGTGGATCGGGACGAGCTGGGCGTGGATGTCCGTGACGTGGACGATCGAGAGCCGCCCCACCGGGTCCATCGCCAGGAGCTGGTCCTGCGACAAGCTCTGCTGCGCGAAGGCGCGCGACCAGCGCGCGGACGGCAGGATCGCCGCCGTGGCCGCCGCCATCTGCAGGAAGTCGCGTCTCGTGGGCATGGGCGCTCACCTCGTTCGGCGATCGGTCCGGGCACGCGCGGCCGTTCGCGCGCCGCGGATCCGGCGGGCGGTGATCGTCGCGCGTCGGGACGGCGGCGGCGCCGCCCTCCCGGTGCTCTCGGCTGCGTCAGTTGACGACGACGTCCTCGGTCGCCGTGATCTCGGTGCCGTCGTCGTCGATCCAGGTGAAGGTCAGCGTGCCCGAGCGGGGCGGCGCGACGACGAACTGGAAGTAGGGGTTCGCGGAGACGGCGGGCTCGATGTCGCAGGAGAACACCACCTGCCCCTCGAACGCGCACGTGAAGGTGTTGATGATCTTGCGCGGGATGACGTTGCCGTCGCCGTCGCGGCGCTGGCCGGATTCCATGATGTGCGAGACGAGGGTCTTCACCTCGATGGTCTCGCCGGCCGCGATCTCGTTGCGGTCGAGACGGATGCGGGGACGCGGGGTCGCCATGGCTCGTGCTCCTCGGGGATCGTTGCGTGGGAAGGTCGCGGCTCGGAAACGGGCGCGGGCGTCAGCCGCCGCAGCCGCCGATCGTGACCTTCACCTCCTTCCTGTCCATGAACACCGAGCCGTCGCTCATCTTGGCGACCGCGATGACGTTCTGCGTCCCCGCGAGGCGGATGCGCGTGTTCGCCTGGGCACGGCCCGAGAGCGGCGAGAAGTGGAAGGTCGCGACCCCCGGGCGAGGGTTGCCGTCGGCGACGACCAGCACCTCGGCGACATAGTCGTCCGCCGTCATCGGGCTCTCCACGGTGACGTCCATCGGGACGGTGTTGCCGTTCTCCGCGATCTCGGGGACGTCGAGCACGACGCGCCCCATCGTCGGCTCGGCGCCGCCGGTGAATTCCAGGATGGCGGCTGCGGCGTCTTCCGCCGCGGCCAGGGTGGGGGCCGATGCGCCCGCCATTCCGCTCGCGGCGGCGACCGCTCCGACGCCCGCGAGGAGCGCCTGCCGGCGGTTGAGGAACAGGTTCATCGCTCGTCTCTCCCTCGTCGCGCCCGCCGGCGCGCCGACGGTGCGTGTGGTCTCGCGCGCCCGGACACGCACGGATGCACGCCAGGATACGTCCGTCTCGGGAAATCGAAAAGCGGCTCGTCTCTCACGAGCGTGCGAGCGCCCTCGGCTCCCTCCCCGGCTCGCCTCGCTCGACGGGACGCGAGGCGCCTTCCCGATCGATCGGCGAACACATTCAATTTTTGCGATGCTGTCCGATGCGCGCCGACGCGTCAATCGGAATCTTTCCAGACGGGCGCTTCCCATCGCATTTTTTGCATGTAACATGTGGTTCAGGACGGCCGGCCCCGGGCCGATCCTCGATAACAATCATCGGGCGCACACGACCAGAACGAGGCTCGGGAGGAAACGGCCTTGAACACGCTCATGACCCGGAAGTCGGCGACCCTCGCGCTGGCGGGATCGCTGGCGGTCGCCCTCGCGCTGTCCGCGGCCGCGCCGCCGGCCGGCGCGCAGACCGAGGAGGAGACCCAGCGCGGTCTCGAACGCTACCGCCAGATGCTGCGGGAGGACCCGTGGTCGAACCCGGCGCTGCTCGACGCCGACCGCGGCGAGCTGCTGTGGACGACCGCGGCCGGCCCGAGGAACGCCACGCTGGAGGACTGCGACCTCGGCCTGGGTCCCGGCATCGTCGACGGCGCCTTCGCTCGGCTGCCGCGGTACTTCGAGGACGCGGGGCGCGTCATGGACGTGGAGACCCGCATCCTGTGGTGCATGCGGGAGCTCCAGGGTGTCGACGTCGCCGCCTACGTGGCGAAGCCGCACCCGTCCGGCGGGCAGCCCGTCAAGGACGTGGGCGCGATCGCCACGTGGATCGCCAACCGCTCCGAGGGCGAGGCCTTCGCGCCGGCGCTCGACGACGCGGCCGGACGGCGGACGGTCGCCATGGGCGAGGCGCTGTTCAACCGCCGCTCGGGACCGTTCGACTTCTCCTGCGCCACCTGCCATTCGGCCACCGGCCAGCGCATCCGCCTCCAGGAGCTGCCGCATCTCTCGCAGCCGGAGGAGGCGCGGGTCGTCGTCGGCGAATGGCCGGCCTATCGCGTGTCCTCGACGCACGTGATGACGATGCAGCACCGCATGTACGACTGCTATTGGCAGATGCGCATGCCGCAGCTCGAGATGGGCTCGGAGGCGTCGGTGGCGCTGATCGCCTACCTCGTCGACAAGGCCGCCGGCGGCGACGTCGCCGCGCCCGGCATCAAGCGCTGAGGGAGGCCGTCATGCGGGCTTACGCCACCATCCTCGCGGCCGCCGCCCTCGGCGCGTCGCTCTCCACCGCGGCCCTCGCGCAGGACGCGGCGCCCTCCAAAGCCGAGGTCGACGCCGTGATCGAGGCGGCCTTCCCCGGCATCGACGCCGAGTGGACCGCCCGGCTCACGCCGGACGCGACGATGGAGCAGTGCAACCGGTTCGCCAACCTGCCGCCCGACGACGTCTTCGAGGAGATCCGCACCCGCGCGGCGGGCACGATCGTCTACCCGGACGACGGCGTGCTGATGGGCTCGTGGGAGAACGGCGAGACGCTCGCCCAGTCCGGCTACGGCATGCGCTTCTCGGACTACCCGCCGCGGCGGGAGACCGGCGGCAATTGCTACGCCTGCCACCAGCTCACCCCCCAGGAGGTCTCCTACGGCACGCTCGGGCCGAGCCTCCTGGGCTACGGCAAGCTGCGGGACTTCTCGGAGGAGGCGGTGAAGGCGACCTACGAGAAGATCTACGACCCGCACGTCGCCCTGCCCTGCTCGATGATGCCGCGTTTCGGCACCAACGGCGTGCTGACGATCGACCAGATCAGGGACATCGTCGCCCTGCTGATGGACCCGGCCTCGCCGGTCAACCAGTGATCCCGCGCTCCCGCCCCCTCGGGGCGGGGACGATCCGCGCAGCGGATCAGGGGCGGGGGCCCGTTGCCGCACCCGCCCCGTCTCGGCTCCGCCGGAGCGCTTGACGCCCGGCCTTCGGCGTGGTTTGCCCTGGCGCATCCCCGCGACACGTACAGGCGTTGACCGCCGTCGAGACCGCCTCCGCCTTCGGGAGGCGCTGGAGCCGCCATGATCCGCACCCCTCTCATGACCGTGATGGTCGACGCCGTGATGAAGGCCGCGCGCACGCTCAAGCGCGACTTCGGCGAGGTCGAGAACCTGCAGGTGTCCCGCAAGGGGCCGAGCGACTTCGTCTCCGCGGCGGACCGCAAGGCGGAGGCCACCCTGCGCGAGGCGCTGGCCAAGGCGCGGCCGGGCTACGGCTTCGTGCTCGAGGAGGGCGGCAAGGTCGAGGGCGGCGACACGCAGAACGTCTGGCACGTCGACCCGCTCGACGGCACCACGAACTTCCTGCACGGGATCCCGCAGTTCGCCATCTCGGTGGGGCTCGAGCGCGACGGCAAGATGTTCGCCGGCGTGATCTACGACCCGATCAAGGACGAGCTCTACGTCGCCGAGAAGGGCCAGGGCGCCTTCCTCAACAATCGCCGCCTACGCGTCTCCGCGCGCACCGACCTCGCGGACTGCCTCGTCGCCTGCGGCATTCCCTTCCTGGGGCACGGCAACCATCCGGAATTCCTGCGCGAGCTCGCCACGATCATGGGCAAGGTCGCGGGCGTGCGCCGCATGGGTTCCGCCGCCCTGGACCTCGCCGCCGTGGCGGCGGGCCGGGTCGACGGCTACTGGGAGCGCAACGTCAACAGCTACGACATCGCCGCCGGGCTGATCCTCGTGCGCGAGGCCGGCGGCTTCGTCGCGGACGCCGACGGTGGCGAGCAGATGATGACCAAGGGCTCGGTCGTCGCCGGCAACGAGACGGTCCAGCGCGAGCTCCTGCGGATCGTGCGCGCGGCCTCGAAGGCCGGCTGAGCGCGGCGGGAACGCGGCCCCGCTCCCCGATCCGCCCTCAGCGGTTCCGCACCGGCGCGCCGACGACGTCACCCGCCGGGACGCGTCTCGGCAGCCTGTCGAGCGCCACGACGAGCGCCGCGGCGACGAGGGACGTGACGGTCACGAGGGCGAGCCAGGCCGCGAGGATGTCGGCCGCGGGCACGACGTGGTTCCAGCCGCGCGCCATGCCGAGCACGAAGGCGGCCGCCCAGCTCGTGCACGAGACGGCGCCCGCGGCGATCGCGATCGCGCGCCGTGCCGGCGCGACGCCGTGGAGGAGCGGGCGCCCGCGATTGCCCGCGACGAGCGGCAGGGCGAGGCTCTCGACGAGGGCCGCATTGAGCGTCAGCACCACGACGATGACGAGCTTCGCCTGCACCTTCGGGTTGGTGATCACCTCCGCGGGGCCGCCGGGTGCGGTCGCCAGGATGCCCATTCCCGACGCCCACAGGAGAACGAGACCGAGCCGCACGAAGACCGCGACGTGGTCGACGAGCGCGCGGTCGCCGGCGCCGACCGGCGCGCGCAGGCGCTTGAGGATCGCGACGTCCAGCATCACCACGCCGCCGACGCCGAAGGCGACGCCGAGCACGTGCAGGGTGAGGAGCAGCGTCTTCGGATCCATCGAGCTGTCGAGCCTCGGTTCACGAAGGCTTAACGTGCGGGGGCGAATGCTACAAGCGAGGGTCGCTCGTTAAGGTGAATGCCGCCGGGCATGGACCGTGCCGCTGCTCGACGAGCACCATCGGCGCGAGCCGCGCGCCGGCCGAGATCGCCGCAGCCGCAGCAGGCATTGCCGCTTCTTTGGGCACACGAGTGCCGAGCGTGGCCTTGATGCGGCGGCGCGCGAGCGCGACGATGGCGTGCCGACCCGAGACCCGCGTCCCATGCACCTGCCCCGCCCCGTCGCCGACCCCGCCCCGCCGCGCTGGATCCGCGCAGCGGGGGGCGTGCGCATCACGCTCGGAACGACGGCGCGCGGCACCGCGCCGATGGCGATCGCCGAGCGTGGCGGCTACCGGGTGCGCTTCGTCGGCGCCGGCGGGCGCTGCGAGGGCGTCTACCTCAACACCGGCGGCGGTCTCGCGGGGGGCGACGACCTCGCGCTCGACGTGTCGCTCGCGCCCGGCGCGGCGGCGACGCTCACCACCCAGGCCGCCGAGAAGGTCTACCGCGCGCAGGGCGACGCGACGACCATGCGTGTGGCGCTCGATCTCGGGCCGGGCGCGGCCCTCGACTGGCTGCCGCAGGAGCAGATCCTGTTCGACGGCGCGCGGCTCCACCGTCGCATCGACGTCGCCATGGCCGCGGAGGCGCGGCTGCTCCTCGTCGAGAGCGCGGTCTTCGGCCGCCTCGCCATGGGCGAGACGATGGAGACCGGCGCGCTCCGCGACCACTGGCGCATCCGCCGCGGCGGGCGCCTCGTCTTCGCCGAGGACCTGCGGCTCGAGGGCGGCGTCGCAGACATCCTGGCGCGGCCCGCCTGCGGCGGCGGCGCCCGCGCGCTCGCCACGGTGCTGCTCGTGTCGCCCGATGCCGAGGCGCGCGTCGAGGAGGCCCGCGCGGCGCTCGAGGGGGCGACGACCGAGTGCGCCGCGGGCGGCTTCGACGGCATGCTGGTCGCGCGCTTCCTCGGCCGGGACCCGCAGCGGCTGCGCGCCGATCTCGCCCGCTTCCTCGCCCGGCTCTCCGGGCGCCCGCTTCCACGATCCTGGTCCACCTGAGGTGCCCCGATGAAGCTTTCCCCCCGCGAGAAGGACAAGCTCCTCGTCGCCATGGCGGCGATGGTGGCGCGCCGGCGGCTCGAGCGCGGCGTCAAGCTGAACTACCCCGAGGCGATCGCGCTGATCACCGACTACGTGGTCGAGGGCGCCCGCGACGGCCGCACCGTCGCCGAGCTGATGGAGGCCGGCGCCCACGTGCTGACCGCCGAGCAGGTGATGCCCGGCGTCGCCGAGATGATCCACGACGTCCAGGTCGAGGCGACCTTCCCCGACGGCACGAAGCTCGTCACCGTGCACGAGCCGATCCGCGGCGCGACGCAGGATCTGATCCCCGGCGCCGTGTGCCCGATGGAGGGCGAGATCGTCCTCAACGAGGGGCGCGAGACGGTGACGCTCGAGGTCTCGAACACCGGCGACCGGCCGATCCAGGTGGGCTCGCATTACCATTTCGCCGAGACGAACGGCGCGCTGGCCTTCGACCGCGCGCAGGCGCGCGGCATGCGCCTCGACATCCCCGCCGGCACCGCCGTGCGCTTCGAGCCGGGCCAGACGCGCGAGGTGACGCTGGTGGCGCTGGCCGGCGAGCGGAAGGTGTACGGGTTCCAGGGGAAGGTGATGGGGGCGCTTTGAGGCGCGGCGTTTCGGGTGACGAATCTTGGATTTGGAGCCAATCAGTGCCAATGTAAGGCGAGCGAGCAATTCGTAAGGAGAATTGGATGGGCGCCGTCGTCACATCGAAAGGGCAAATCACGCTGCCGGCGGACATCCGGCGCGAGTTCGATATCGAGCAGGGCGACGAGATCGTCCTCTTCAAGTGCCTGGACGGCTCCCTCGGCGTGCGCGTGCGCCGCCCGCGTCCCGGCGCCGGTCGGGCGATGTTCAAGATCGATCGGTCGGTCAGCCAGGAGGAGATCGACGAGGCGCGCGCGATGGGGCCCGTCGAGCGCTACCTGAGAACGAAGACCGATCAGGACGAGCAGCCGTGATCGCGATCGATACCAACATCCTCGTCCGATACGTCCTCGATCACGACGACCCGAAGCACATCCTCGCCGTCGACCTGATCGACGGGCGGTGCAGCCCCGAGAAACCGGCCTTCGTCACGCACGTCGTACTGGCGGAATTCGCCTGGGTGGCGCGCCGCGTCTACAAGCTGTCCCGCCCGGACACCGCCTCCGCGCTGGCCGCGATCATCGACAACAGCGGCCTCGTCGTGGAGGAGCCGAGGATCGTCGAGATCGCGCTTCGCGCTTTTCGCCAAGGCTCGGCCGATTTCGCGGAATACCTGATCGCGGCTGTCGCGGATGCCCGCGGCGCACGACCGACCTACACCTTCGACAAGAAAGCGGGGCGCGAGCTCGGCTTCATGATCATGTCCTGACGCTCGTACCCACCCGCCAGAAAGGCCCCGCCCCATGCCCTACCGCATCTCCCGCGCCGCCTATGCCGACATGTTCGGGCCAACCGTCGGCGATCTCGTGCGGCTCGCCGACACGGAGCTCGTGATCCGGGTGGAGCGCGACTTCACCGTCTACGGCGAGGAGGTGAAGTTCGGCGGCGGCAAGGTGATCCGCGACGGGATGGGGCAGAGCCAGGTCACGAACGCGCAAGGGGCGGTCGACACCGTCATCACCAACGCGCTGATCGTCGATCATTGGGGGATCGTGAAGGCGGACGTCGGCCTCAAGAACGGGCGCATCGTCAAGATCGGCAAGGCGGGCAACCCCGACATCCAGCCGGGCGTCGACATCATCGTCGGGCCGGGGACGGAGGCGATCGCGGGCGAAGGCCGGATCCTCACCGCGGGCGGCTTCGACAGCCACATCCACTTCATCTGCCCGCAGCAGGTGGAGGACGCGCTGATGTCGGGCGTCACCACCATGCTCGGCGGCGGCACCGGCCCCGCCGACGGCACCAACGCCACCACCTGCACGCCCGGCCCGTTCCACATGGCCCGCATGCTGGAGGCGGCCGACGGCTTGGCCGTCAACCTCGCGTTCTCCGGCAAGGGCAACGCCGCGCTGCCCGGGGCGCTGGTCGAGATGATCGAGGCCGGCGCCTGCGCGCTGAAGCTCCACGAGGATTGGGGGACGACGCCGCAGGCGATCGACACCTGCCTCTCGGTCGCGGACGAGCACGACATCCAGGTGATGATCCACACCGACACGTTGAACGAGTCGGGCTTCGTCGAGAACACCGTCGCCGCCTTCAAGGGCCGCACCATCCACGCCTTCCACACGGAGGGCGCCGGCGGCGGGCACGCGCCGGACATCATCAAGGTGGCGGGCCTCGCCAACGTGCTGCCCTCCTCGACCAACCCGACGCGGCCCTTCACGGTGAACACGATCGACGAGCATCTCGACATGCTCATGGTCTGCCACCACCTCGACCCGTCGATCCCGGAGGACCTCGCCTTCGCAGAGAGCCGCATCCGCAAGGAGACGATCGCGGCCGAGGACATCCTGCACGACATCGGCGCGCTCTCCATGATGGCGTCGGACAGCCAGGCCATGGGCCGGGTCGGCGAGGTGATCACCCGCACCTGGCAGACCGCACACAAGATGAAGACGCAGCGCGGGGCGCTGCCGGAGGACCAGGGATCGGGCGCGGACAATTTCCGCGTGAAGCGCTACATCGCCAAGTACACGATCAACCCGGCCATCGCCCACGGCATCTCGCGCCACATCGGCTCGATCGAGGAAGGCAAGATGGCCGACCTCGTGCTCTGGGACCCCGCCTTCTTCGGGGTGAAGCCGCATCTCGTGCTGAAGGGCGGCGCCATCGTCGCCGCCGCCATGGGCGATCCCAACGCCTCGATCCCGACGCCGCAGCCGGTGCACTACCGACCGATGTTCGCCGCCTTCGGCAAGGCGCTCGCGTCGACCTCCGTCACCTTCGTGTCGAAGGCGGCGATCGCGCGCGACGTGCGCGGTCGCCTGGGCCTCGCCAAGCAGACGATCGCCGTCGAGAACGTGCGGGGCGGCATCTCCAAGGCCGACATGATCCACAATTCCGCCTGCCCCGCGATCACGGTCGACCCGGAAACCTACGCCGTCACCGCCGACGGCGAGCTTCTGGTGTGCCAGCCGGCGGAGAGCCTGCCGCTGGCGCAGCGGTATTTCCTGTTCTAGCCGGCCGGACGTGCCGAAGCGGGCCGAGCCCTTTCCCCTACGCAACGCTCCCTCCCGCGGGGCGAGTTGCGCGGCGCCGGAAGCGGCGTATACAAACGCCCTCCTGGCACGAAGAGGGGGCACGCGTGACGAAGAGCATTTCCGAGGACCTGAAGTCCGGCGCCCTCTTCTACCATCGTCATCCCCGCCCCGGTAAGCTCGAGATCCAGCCGACGAAGCCGCTCGGCAACCAGCGCGACCTCGCGCTCGCCTACTCGCCCGGCGTCGCCGCCGCCTGCGAGGCGATCGTGGAGGACCCAGGCGAGGCGGCGACGCTGACCGCGCGCCAGAACCTCGTCGCCGTCGTCTCGAACGGGACCGCCGTGCTCGGGCTCGGCAACATCGGCCCCCTCGCCTCGAAGCCCGTGATGGAGGGCAAGGCGGTCCTGTTCAAGAAGTTCGCCGGGATCGACGTGTTCGACATCGAGGTGGCGCAGACCGACGTCGACAAGCTGGTCGAGACCGTCGCCGCGCTGGAGCCGACCTTCGGCGGCATCAACCTCGAGGACATCAAGGCGCCCGAGTGCTTCGAGGTGGAGGAGCGGCTCAAGGCCCGCATGGGCATTCCCGTCTTCCACGACGACCAGCACGGCACGGCGATCATCGTGGGCGCGGCGGTGACGAACGCGCTGGCGCTCTCGGGCAAGAAGATCGACGAGATCAAGGTCGTCACCTCGGGCGCGGGGGCGGCGGCGCTCGCGTGCCTCAACCTGCTGCTGACGCTCGGCGTGAGGCGCGAGAACGTCTTCGTCACCGACATCGAGGGTGTCGTCTACGAGGGCCGCGAGAGCCTCATGGACCGCTGGAAGGCGGCCTACGCTCAGAAGACCGAGGCGCGCACCCTCGCCGAGGTGATCGTGGGCGCGGACGTGTTCCTCGGCCTCTCCGCGGCGGGGGTCCTCAAGCCCGAGTACCTCGAGCACATGGCGCCGCTGCCGCTGATCCTCGCGCTCGCCAACCCGACGCCGGAGATCATGCCCGACCTCGCGCAGGCGGTGCGGCCCGACGCCATGATCTGCACCGGGCGCTCGGACTTCCCCAACCAGGTCAACAACGTCCTGTGCTTCCCCTACATCTTCCGCGGGGCGCTCGACGTGGGCGCCACCACGATCAACGAGGAGATGAAGGCGGCCGCCGTGAAGGCCATCGCCGCGCTGGCGCGCGAGGCGCCGTCCGAGGTGGTGGCGCGCGCCTACGGCGGCGAGGCGCGGCCCTTCGGCAAGGAGTCGCTGATCCCGAGCCCGTTCGACCCGCGGCTGATCCTGCGCATCGCGCCCGCCGTGGCGAAGGCGGCGATGGACTCGGGCGTCGCCGCCCGGCCTCTCGCCGACCTGCGCGCCTACGAGGACTCGCTCGGCGGCTTCGTCTTCCGCTCGGGCTTCCTGATGAAGCCGCTCTTCGCCGCCGCGAAGGCCGCGCCCAAGCGCGTGATCTACGCCGAGGGCGAGGACGAGCGGGTGCTGCGCGCGGCGCAGGTGGTGATCGAGGAGGGCATCGCCCGCCCGATCCTGATCGGCCGCCCGGCCGTGGTGCAGACACGCCTGGAGCGCTTCGGCCTCTCCCTCGAGATCGGACGCGACGTCGACCTCATCAACCCGGAGGACGACCCGCGCTACCGCGACTACGTCGCGACCTACCTCGAGATCGCCGGACGCCAGGGCATCACCCCCGACGCGGCGCGCACGCTGGTGCGCACCAACGCCACCGTCATCGCGGCGCTGGCCGTGCGACGGGGCGACGCGGACGCGCTGATCTGCGGGCTCGAGGGGCGCTTCCAGTCGAACCTGCGCCACCTGCGCACCATCATCGGCCTCGCCCCCGGCGCGCGGGACTTCGCGGCGCTCTCGCTGATGATCACCAGCAAGGGCGCCTACTTCCTCGCCGACACGCACGTGCGGCCGGATCCGACGGCGGAGGAGATCGCCGACGTCGCCTGCGCCTGCGCGAGCCACGTCGCCCGCTTCGGCCTCGAGCCCAAGATCGCGCTCGTCTCGCATTCCGACTTCGGCGCGATCGATTCACCCTCGGCGCGCAAGATGCGTCAGGCGCTCGAGCTGATCCGCGAGCGCGCGCCGGCGCTCGAGGTGGACGGCGAGATGCAGGCGGACACCGCCCTCCTCCAGGCGACCCGAGACCGGGTGCTGCCGCATTCGCGGCTGAAGGGCGAGGCCAACGTGCTGATCATGCCCAACCTCGACGCCGCCAACATCGCCTACCAGCTCACCAAGGTGATGGCCGACGCGCTGCCGGTCGGCCCCATCCTGATCGGCCCGGCGAAACCCGCCCACGTGGTGACGCCGTCCGTGACGGCGCGCGGCATCGTCAACATGACGGCGGTCGCCGTCGTCGAGGCGCAGGCGGGGCTCTGACCCCGCCCGCGTCCGTATAGAGCAGACGTCCGCTGCTCAGGCGGCGCGAACCCTCTGCAGGAAATCGGCCACCCGCGACTTCAGGTTGCCGGCGCTCCCGCTGAGCGATTCGGCAGCGATCCGCACCTCGCCGGACATCTTGCCGGTCTCGGAGGCGGCCTGCGTCATGGCGGACATGGCCTCGGAGACGGCGCTCGTGCCCTTGGCGGCCTCGTTGACGTTGCGGGCGATCTCGTTCGTCGTCGCGCCCTGCTCCTCCGCCGCCGAGGCGACCTGCGCCGCGCCCTCGCGGATCTCGCCGATCATCCGGCCGATGCGCTCGACCGCCTCGATCGTCACGCCGGTCGCCGACTGCATGTCCGCCATCTCGGCGTCGATGCGCTCGGTGGTCTTCGTCGTCTGCTCGGCGAGCTGCTTGACCTCGGCGGCGACGACGGCGAAGCCGCGCCCCGCCTCGCCGGCCCGAGCCGCCTCGATCGTGGCGTTGAGCGCCAGCAGGTTCGTCTTCTCGGCGACCTCGCGGATGAGCGACGTCATCGTGGCGACACGCCCGACCACGTCGCGCAGGGCACCGACGGAGACGCTCGTGCGACCGGCTTCCTCGTTCGCCGTGTTCGCCCCGGTCGCGGCGCTGGTGATCGAGCGCACGACGTCGGCGATGGCCGCGGAGAGCTCCTCGCTCGCCGCCGCGACGGCGCCCACGTTCGCGCTCGCCTGCTCGGCGGCCGCGGAGACGGTGAGGACCTGGCTCTCCGTTTCCTCCGTCACGGACGCGAGCGCCGTGGCGTTGGTGCGCAGCTGCTCGGCGGCGGATCCGACCTCGGTGACGACGCCGGATACGGCACTCTCGAACTCGTCGGCCAGACGCAGCATGGCTTCGCGGCTCGCCCGCTCCGCCAGCGCCTTCTGCTCGGCCGCCTCGCGCTCGGCCTCGACACCGCGGCGCAGGCTCTCGCGCAGCTCGAGCGCGGCGCTGGCGAGCGTGCCGATCTCGTCGCGGCGCGAGGCGCCGGACACCTCGACATCGAGCTCGCCGCCGGCGAGCGAACGGATGACCGAGACGATCCTGGAGAGGGGTGCCGTAACGCCCCAGCGGGAGACCGAGATGCCGAGCCCGATCCCGACGACGATGCCGATGAGCGCGATCGTGATCAGGAAGAGCTCGCTCGCGTGAGCCACCGCCCGCGCATCGGCGGCGACCTCGGTCGCCAGCGTCTCGCTCGCCGCGGTGAGCTGGTCGAGCATCGCGGTGAGCGCTTCGACGTCCGCTCTGCTGGCCGCGACGAGCTCCGCGAGCCGCGCCTGCGCCTCGTCGATCGCGCGTCCGCGCTGCTGCTCGCCCTCCGCGAGAACCGCGTCGAGATCGGTGAAGACCGTGCGCGAGAGCCGATCGATCTCGCCGAGCAGCGCCCGGCGCTCGCCGTCGTCGATGTCGCTGCGCAGGGCCGCCATGCGGCTCTCGAAGCTCCGGCGACGCTCGGCGATCTCCGCACGCGACGCGTCGATCTTCGACGGCTCCGCCAGGATGCGGTATTCGCTGCGCGAGATGTCGAGTGCGTCCTGGCTCAGCCCGGCGACCAGCTTGATCTCGTGCGTCGTCGCCTCGAGGCGCTCCGACGCACGGCTCACCGACTCGAGGCTGCTATAGGCGACGACGGCGACGCCAATCGTGGCGGTCGCCATGGCTGCGATGACGAGAGCGATCTTCGCCCCCACCGAGATTTTTGCGAGCACTGTCCTTCTCCGCGCTTGGTAGAGTTTTATTGTCGTTTACGCTGAGGCAGGCGCGGTTTATAGTAGATTAATTTCATGCTTTGTGGAACTAAAACAGACTGTCGCTCCAGAATTCAAGCGATTAAGAGCGTGTTACTACGTATCTCGATCGACGTGGGCGCGCCGCATCGCCGGTCGGGACGGCGATCGGAGCGCCCGAATTCGCTCGGGCGCTCCACCGGCTCCCGAACCCGCCGCATCGCTCACGCGGCCCTCACCCGAGCGAGGAAGTCCGTCACCCGACGGTTGAGCGTGCCCGCAGCGCCGCTGAGCGACTCCGCCGAGACCCGCACCTCGCCGGACATCTTGCCGGTCTCGGAGGCGGCCTGCGTCATGGCGGACATGGCCTCGGAGACGGCGCTCGTGCCCTTGGCGGCCTCGTTGACGTTGCGGGCGATCTCGTTCGTCGTCGCGCCCTGCTCCTCCGCCGCCGAGGCGACCTGCGCCGCGCCCTCGCGGATCTCGCCGATCATCCGGCCGATGCGCTCGACCGCCTCGATCGTCACGCCGGTCGCCGACTGCATGTCCGCCATCTCGGCGTCGATGCGCTCGGTGGTCTTCGTCGTCTGCTCGGCGAGCTGCTTGACCTCGGCGGCGACCACCGCGAAGCCGCGGCCCGCCTCGCCCGCCCGTGCGGCCTCGATCGTGGCGTTGAGCGCCAGTAGGTTCGTCTTCTCGGCGACCTCGCGGATCAGCGACGTCATCGTGGCGACGCGCCCCACCACGTCGCGCAGGGCGCCGACGGACACGCTCGTGCGGCCGGCTTCCTCGTTGACGGCCTGCGCGCCATTGGCGGCGCCGGAGATGGAGCGGACGACCTCCGCGATGGCCGAGGACAGCTCTTCCGCCGCGACCGCCACCGCGCCGACGTTGGTGCTGGCCTGCTCGGCGGCGGCCGACACCGAGAGGACCTGGCTCTCCGTCTCCTCGGCGACCGACGAGAGCGCGGTGGCGTTGGCGCGCAGCTGCTCGGCGGCGGACCCAACCTCGGTGACGACGCCGGATACGGCGCTCTCGAACTCGTCGGCGAGGCGCAGCATGGCCTCGCGGCTCGCCCGCTCCGCCAGCGCCTTCTGCTCGGCGGCCTCGCGCTCGGCTTCGACGCCGCGGCGCAGGCTCTCGCGCAGCTCCAGCGCGGCGCCGGCGAGCATGCCGATCTCGTCGCCGCGCGACGCACCCGACACCTCGACGGCGAGATTGCCGCCGGCGAGTGCACGGATGACCGAGACGACCCCGCGCAGCGGCGTCGTGACGCCGAACCGTGCGACGAGGAAGCCGAGCAGGATGCCGAGCACCGCACCCACCGCCGCGCTGCCGAGGAGGAGCGCCCCGCGAGTTTCGGCGATCGCGTGCGCGTCCTCCGAGAGCCGGCTGATCAGCGCGTCGTTGGCGTCGTTGAACTCGCCGATGGATGCGATCAGCTCCTCGACATGGGCGCCGTTCGCCGTGACCATCGCGACGATCCGCTCCTCTGCATCCGAGACGGCGGAGGCGTCGAGGCTGGCTCCTTCCGCGAAGACCGCTTCCATCCGGCCGAAATAGCCGTCCGCCCGACGCTCGATGGCGCGCAGGAGCTCCTGGCGCTCGGCCTCGTCCACAATGTCCATGAGGTGCGCGAGGCGCTCCTCGAACTCGCGGCGCGCGTCGTCTGCCTCGGCGCGCACGGCGGCGATCGCCCCCGGCTCGGCGACGAGGCGGTACTCGCTGCGCGAGATCTCGAGGGCGTCCTGGTTCATGGTCGCGGCGGTGCGGATCTTGTCCGCCGTGAGGTCGAGCGCGACCGTCGCCCGCGCGAGTTCGTGGAAGCTGCTGTAGCCGACGATAGCCACGCCGATCGTGGTCGCGGCCATGACGGTGATGATGAGCGCGATCTTCACACCGATCGAGATGCGAGACAGCATGGGAGTGTCCTCTGACGTGCTGTTGAACCTGCGAAGATCTACGCGCTCGATCTGTAAAAAATATCTTCGATTGATCGCTGAAGAAGTCGGGGTGGAGGAAATAGTCCTCATCACTCCGATTTGGAGCGAACCGCCGAAAACCGCCGCGGCAGATCGAACCCTTCTCACGGGTGGTCCGACGAACCCCGTGCAAGGCGCATCGCGCGCCCCGCCGGCCGCAAGAGCGCGGCTGGGCCTCGACACACGGGAGACCACGATCATGCGCACGACCCTCTTCATCGCCACCCTCGCCGCCCTCTCGCTCGGCGCCGGCGGCGCGCACGCGCAGCTGCAGCTGCGCGCGCCCACCCCGCAGCCGGGCACCTGCAAGGCCGCCCACGTCATGGCCCAGGGCCCCAGCGCCGCCGCCGCGCAGGCGGTCTGGGCGAACCAGGTGAGCGCCGTCCACGGCGCGAACTGGTCGATCTGGGCCGGCGCGGCCGACAAGTCCGTCGTGCCCACCGCCCGCGGAGGCGCCAGCTGGCAGGCCAGCGCGCGGCCGTGCTTCTACCACCCTGTCCGCTGACACCGCGCTTGCGTCGCGGTGCGCGGCGGCGCTAGCGTCCGCCCGCGGGCGCGACGCCCGCCTCCGGACACGTCATGAGCCCCGCCACCTCGCGTATCGTCCTGGGGCTCGCGCTGGGGCTCGTCGGCGTCGTGATCTTCGGCGGCACGCTGCCGTTCACGCGCCTCGCCGTCGCGGGGCTCGACCCTTGGTTCGTCACCACGGGCCGTGCGGCCGCGGCCGGGCTCGTCGCCGGCGTCGTCCTCCTCGCGGGCGCGCGGCGCCTCCCGAGCCCCGCGCAGCTCGCGCGCCTCGTCCTCATCGCGATCTGCCTCGTCGGGATCTTCCCCCTCACCACCGGCTTCGCCATGACGAGCGTGGAGGCGTCCCATGGCGGCGTCGTGCTCGGCCTGCTGCCGCTCGCGACCGCGATCGCGGGGGCGCTGATCGGACGGGAGCGCCTGCCGGCGGCGTTCTGGTGGGCGGCCCTCGTCGGGGCGGCGGTCGTGACCGCCTTCGCGCTGCGCGACGGTGTCGGCGGGATCGGCGCGGGAGACGGCTGGCTCGCGCTCGCGGCGCTCGGCGCGGCGCTGGGCTATGCCTGGTCGGGCCTCGCCGCGCGGGAGATGCCGGGCTGGGAGGTGATCTCCTGGGCGCTGGTGCTCGCCCTGCCGGTGACGATCCCCGCCGCATTCCTGCTGATGCCCGCCGAGCCGGCCGCCGTGCCCCTCGTCTCCTGGATCGGCTTCGCCTACGTGACGCTGCTGAGCCAGTATCTGGGCTTCTTCGCCTGGAATACGGGCCTCGCGCTCGGCGGCATCGCCCGCGTCGGCCAGGTGCAGCTCCTGCAGGTCTTCGTGACGCTCGCCATCGCGGGCGTGATCAACGGGGAGCGGGTGGACCCGCTCACCTGGATCGTCGCCGGCATCGTCGTGGCGACGGTGCTCGTCGCCGCCCGCGTCCGGGCCGCGCCGGCGATCGACCGCGAGCGCGTCTCGCCGCCGGCCCGCTGAGCCTCGCACGATCGGAAGAAGGGGCGCACCGCGTACGGGTCCGCACGCGGCGCGGGACCGGCGTACGAGCGAAAGAAGCCCCGGCTCGCGCCGGGGCTTCCGTGTGCTTCGTCGCTCGCTCCGGGGAGCGGTGCGGACGCGTCACTGACGCTCGATCAGCTGGCCCGCCGGAGCCGCCGTCTCGTCGTCGTCGGTGAGGAGACGACGACGCTCCTGCACGCCGATCGCGGTCTCCGGAACCGCCGGGGCCGAATCGGTGACCGGGTCGGGGGCACCCATGCCGCCGACGGAGCCGGTGGACAGGTTCTCGTAGTTCTCGCACATCACGCCCGGGTCCGTGCAGTCGACGTACCAGGAGCTGGTCTCCTCGCCGATCAGCATGCCGGCCGGGGCGGCCGTCGTGTCGTCCGAGGTCAGGAGGCGACGACGCTCCTGGACACCGATCGCGGTCTCCGGAACCGCCGGGGCCGAATCGACGACGGGCGCCGGCGCGGTCGTCTGGGCGCCGGCCGGCGCGACGAACATGAAGGCGGCGGCGGTGGTCATGAGGATGTACTTCATGGATGTCCTCCATCTGTATCTGAGAGCGCCACGGCAGAGCGCGACACTGGAATGCCCCACCAACGACGCGACGGGATTCGTGTTCCGAGATCGACTTCCGCGAGGCGCGGGAAATCGGGGCGGACGAACGGGTCGAAGCTGAAAACAGTCTTGCTTGCAGGCGCTTGGCCGTTGACGAAAAGAGCCTGAACCGCCCCGTTTTTTTCGCTCCGACCGGACGCGGGGCGTCTCCGGGGGGTGGCTCGCGGCCCGCGAGGCTGTAAAAGACCAGCTGTGCCGCGCCGCATCCCCCGCCGGAGACCGAGACGCCCGTGACCGAGCCGAACCGACTCGTCTCCCCCATCAAGCGCGAGGACGACCTCGATGGGTCCCTGCGACCGCTCTCGCTCGCCGACTTCACCGGCCAGAAGGCGGCGCGCGCCAACCTCCAGGTCTTCATCGACGCGGCGAAGGCGCGCGGCGACGCCCTCGACCACGTGCTCTTCGTCGGCCCGCCGGGGCTCGGCAAGACCACGCTCGCGCAGATCATCGCGCGCGAGCTCGGGGTGAACTTCCGCTCCACCTCGGGGCCTGTGATCGCGAAGGCGGGCGACCTCGCCGCCCAGCTCACCAACCTCGAGGAACGCGACGTTCTCTTCATCGACGAGATCCACCGGCTCAACCCGGCGGTGGAGGAGATCCTCTATCCGGCCATGGAGGACTTCCAGCTCGACCTGATCATCGGCGAGGGGCCCGCCGCGCGCTCCGTGAAGATCGAGCTGCCGCGCTTCACCCTGGTGGGCGCCACGACCCGCGCCGGCCTGCTGACGACGCCCCTGCGCGACCGCTTCGGCATCCCGGTCCGGCTCGAGTTCTACGAGGTCGGCGAGCTCGAGCTCATCGTCAAGCGCGGGGCGCGGGTGCTCGGGCTCGGCATGTCGGACGAGGGCGCCAACGAGATCGCCAAGCGCGCGCGCGGCACGCCGCGGATCGCCGGGCGCCTGCTGCGGCGGGTGCGCGACTTCGCCGTCGTCGAGGGCGCCGAGACCGTGGGCCGCACCCTCGCCGACAAGGCGCTCGGGCTGCTCGACGTCGACCCGGTGGGGCTCGACGTCATGGACCGCAAGTACCTGACCATGGTCGCCACCAATTTCGGCGGCGGGCCGGTGGGCATCGAGACCATCGCCGCCGCGCTCTCCGAGCCGCGCGACGCGATCGAGGAGATCATCGAGCCCTACCTGATCCAGAAGGGCTTCGTGCAGCGCACCCCGCGCGGGCGCCTGCTCACGCCCCACGCCTTCCGGCATCTGGGAATGCCCGAGCCGGCCCAGGACCCGGGCCGCACGCAGTTCGGGCTGTTCCCGAGCGGGGACGACGCCTGACCATGAGCGACACCGAGAAAGACCCCGCGCGCGACGCGCTGATCCCCATCGCCGGCCGGTTCGCGGACGGCGCGCACCTGCTCGTGGTGCGCGTCTACTACGAGGACACGGACTTCTCCGGCATCGTCTACCACGCCAACTACCTGAAGTACCTCGAGCGCGGCCGCACCGACCAGCTGCGGCTCGCCGGCGTGGCCCAGTCCGCGCTGCACGCGGATGGCGGCGGGCTCGCCTTCGCCGTGCGCCGGATGACGATCGACTGGGCGCGCCCGGCGCGCATGGACGACATCCTCACGGTGGAGACCCGCACGCTGGCCGTGAAGGGCGCCTCGATCGAGATCGCCCAGCGCATCCTGCGCGGCGAGGAGGTGCTGCTAAGCGCGTCGGTCCAGGTCGCGGCCATCCGGGAGGGGCGGCCTGCGCGGATACCGGAGGCCTTGAGGGCGCGGCTCGGCGGCTGAGGGCGGCCTCACTCCGCTTTCCGACGCTCCAGGTGGACGACCCGCGCGAGCATCGCGAGGAGGCCGATGCCGCCGGTGAAGACGACGGCGAGCACCCACACCTCCGACTTCATGCCGATGGCGCGCGCCCGGTTCTGGAGGAGGAAGAAGGCCGCCGCCGTGCTCGCCATGCGGTCGACCCAGATCTGCACGCTCCAGGGTGAGGCGACGACGGCATCGCGGACGGCGACGAGGCCCTCCGTCGCGGCGGCCCAGCCGGTCCACGCCGCGAGGAGCAGCGCGACGGCGGCGGGCACGAGCCACCCGGGCCACGAGACCCGCTGCTTCGTCTGCGTCACGAGCAGCATGACGATGGCCGCACCGGCGAAGCCGGCGATCGCGATCAGCTCCGAAATCGACATTCCCGGCCCCCCACGGCGGACATTCTGCGGCCGGGCGTGCGCGTCCGCGGGCGCGCGCCCGGCCTCGGAGCGCCGCGGCGTCGCACCCCCGCGGGCGCCCCTCGTAAAGCGTCCGTTAACCCTGATCGTGTCCTCATCGCAACAGCGTCGGGGCGTCGCGGCGGCGCTGGGAAAAGCTCATATTTTCGACATGTTGCGGCGCGAACCACGTGTGCCGGGCGCGTTCGGACCCACCAAGCCTCATTCGGTAGACACCCCGCCCCGGCGGCGCGCTCCCGCGCCCGGAACGACCTCGAGGACACTTCGCGGATGACGCACGATCTCTCGCTCTGGGGCCTGTTCTGGCAGGCGCACATCGTCGTCAAGCTCGTGATGATCGGGCTCGTGGCGGCGTCCGTCTACAGCTGGGCCATCATCGTCGACAAGACGCTGCTGTTCCGCCGCCTGTACCGGGCGATGGACCGATTCGAGGAGGTGTTCTGGTCGGGCCGCTCGCTGGAGGAGCTCTACCGCTCGCTCGAGGAACGCCCGACGACGGGGCTCGCCTCGGTCTTCGTCGCCGCGATGCGCGAGTGGAAGCGCTCGTTCGGCGGCACGGGTCGCTCGGTGGCGAGCCTGCCCGCGCGCATCGACAAGGTGCTCGACGTCACCATCCAGCGCGAGGTCGAGCGGCTCGAATCGCGGCTGATCTTCCTCGCCTCGGTCGGCTCGGCAGGCCCGTATCTCGGCCTGTTCGGCACGGTCTGGGGCGTGATGACCTCCTTCCTCGCCATCGCCGCCTCGCAGAACACCTCGCTCGCGGTGGTGGCGCCGGGCATCGCGGAGGCGCTGTTCGCCACCGCGATCGGGCTCGTCGCGGCGATCCCGGCGGTCATCGCCTACAACAAGTTCCAGGCCGAGGTGGCCAAGGCGCAGATCCGGCTCGAGGGCTTCGCCGACGAGTTCTCGGCCATCCTGGCGCGCCAGGTCGACGAGCGCCTGGCGGCCGCGGCCTGATCGGAAGGGACGAGCGATGTTCTCCCACGGCGGACCCGGGACGGGCGGCGGCGGACGGCGCAGGCGCCGCGGACGCACGCGCGCCATCAACGAGATAAACATGACGCCGTTCATCGACGTCATGCTGGTGCTGCTCATCGTCTTCATGGTCTCCGCGCCGCTGCTCTCGGCGGGCGTGCCCCTCGACCTGCCGCAGGCGAGCGCGGGGCAGCTCAACGTCGACGCGAAGCCCGTCGCGCTCTCGATCGATGCCGAGGGCCGGGTCTACCTCGAGGAGGTCGCGCTCGCGGACGACGAGATCGCGTCCGCGATCGCCGCGCGGATCGAGGACGGGGCGGAGCCCCGGGTCTTCGTGCGGGGAGATCGCGCGGTAGAGTACGGTCGCGTCGCCCAGATCATGGCGCTCGTCACCGAGGCGGGCTTCGAGCGCGTCGCCCTCGTCACCCTGCCGGACGGTCCGTGAGGCCATGGCGCTGCGCGGCCTTCCCTCCCTTCGCGAGCCGGGCCTGCTCCTGTCCGGCGTGGCGCATGTGGCGCTGATCGTCGCGGGGCTGGTCGCCGTGTCGGCCCCGGCCGAGCTGCCGTCGGTCGAGGAGGGTATCGCGGTCGAGATGATCACGGAGAGCCAGTTCTCCGAGATCACCCGCGGCGAGCGCGACGCGGCCGAGGTCGCGCCGGTGCCGGCGCCGCGGGCGGAGCGGGTCGCCGAGACGCCCGAGCTCCGTCCGGCCGGGGAGGACGCGCGCGACACCCCGACGCCGGCGGCACGCCCGCCCGAGATGGAGGTCGCCGACCGCCCCGTCCCCGCGG
>NZ_JBQTCJ010000037.1:0-48975 GCF_052380005.1 Salinarimonas sp. NSM | reverse complement strand
GCCTCGAGCCGGCCGATGCGCGCGTGCGCCTGCGCGTCCATCGCGAGGCCGGCGGGCGGGCCGGAGAGCGGGACGACGATCGCGCTCATCAGGCGCCGCCCTCCCCGCCGAGCGTGCGGATCGCGCTCGACTGCGTGCGCTCCGACTGCTCGATCGTCTTCGACACCGCGTCGAAGGCGCGCGAGACCATCACGAGCCGGGTCATCTCGAGCACCGGGTTGACGTTGGCACCCTCGGTATAGCCCTGCGCCACGCCGTTGCCCACGAAGTCGAGCACCGGCTCGGCGGGCAGGTCGGGCACCACGCCGGAATTCTCGAAGCGCCCGAGCCGCGCCGCCTCGGGGATGGCGAAGAGGCCGATGGCGCCGACCTGCACGCCGTTCTGCTGGAGCATGCCGTCGCGCGAGGCCGCCGGCGGGCCGCCGTCGGCGTCGAGCTGGATCGGCGCGCCGCCCGCGTCGAGCACGCGGTAGCCCGCGGCGGTGACGAGCTCGCCGTTCGCGTTCATCGAGAAGCGCCCGTCTCGGGTGTAGACCGGGCCGTTGGGCCCCTCGAAGGCGAAGAAGGCGTCGCCGTCCACCGCGAAGTCGAGCAGGTTGCCGGTCTGCTGCAGCCCGCCGGCGTTGCGCGACACGAAGGTCTCGCCGGCCGAGGCGAAGGCCACCGGGTCCTTGCCCGCCGTGGAGAGCAATTGCTCGAAGGTCACCTCGTCGGCGCGGTAGCCGACGGTCGACATGTTGGCGACGTTGCGGGCGATCGTCTCCATGCGGCGCTCGAGCGCCACCTGGCCGGAGAGGGCGACGTAGATGGAGGGCTGCATCGGGGCGGGTCTCTCGGGCTGTCTCGCTGGCTTTCTCGGTCGCGTCGTCGTCAGCGGCCGAAGCGGATCGACTGGAGGCTCATCAGCACGTCCGAGCCGATCTGCGCGGTCACCGGCTGGCCGATCGCGATGGTGGGCACCTGCGGCGGCACCGGCGGGTTGGCGACGTCCCAGAGCGCGGCGAAGCGCTCGAGGAAGGCGGAGAGCTTGCCCGGGTCCTTCAGCTCGGCGAGGTCGAGGCGGTCCTCGATCAGGCGCGCCTGCCTGTCGACGTCCGCGCCCTGGATCGAGTCGGGCAGCCCGAGCGCCGTGCGCACCACCTGGGAGAGCGCGGGATCGGCGAGGATCTGGTAGGGGCTCGTGAGCCCCGACGCCTTGCGCTCGAAATAGAGGGCGAGCCGCACGCCCTCGTTCTGAGCCCCTTGCGTCTCCTCCAGGGTCTGGCGGACGTACTTGTCGATCGTGCCCTGCACGGCGCGCGAGAAGACCGTCGTCGTCTCGCCGTAGCGCTTGAAGTTGAAGGCCTCGACGAAGTCCCGGTAGCGGCGGTCGACGAGCTTCATGGCGAAGGCGTCGCGGGAATCGATCCCCTCCGAGAGCGCCTTCCGCATGAAGCCCTTGGCATAGGTCATGTCGGAGAGGCCGTGCGCCTTCATGGCGAAGGCGAACAGCCGGTCGTCGGCGAGGAAGTCCTCCATCGACTTCACCTGCCCGATCTTCTCCCGGTAGTACTCGATCTCCCGCGCCGTCTGGGGCGTCTGCGCGGTGCGCTCGAGCGAGCGCGGCAGGTCGCTCGCCACGAGCCGGTAGGACAGGGCCGTCGCCAGCATGGGGCCTCCTCGCGCCGCTCCCGGCGCCTCTCGTGACACGAGGATCGGGCGAGAGCCTTGCGCGGGGCTGGAGGGCGCGCGCCGACCGCGCGCGTGCCGGATCGGCGATCGAGGGGGGAGGGACGAGCGGCGCTCACTCGGCCGCGGCGGCGCGCTCGACGAGCGGCACGTCGAGGGTGAAGGTGAGGCCCTCGCGGTCGAAGCGCATGTCGACGTCCGAGCTGAACTGGCCGCCGAGCATGTGGCGCAGGAGCCGCGTGCCGAAGCCCTGGCGCGCCGGCGGGCCGACCGGCGGGCCGCCGCGCTCGACCCACGTCAGCCGCAGCGACCGGCGCCCCCCGTGCGTCTCGACGTTCCAGGAGACCCGCAGCGTTCCCGTCGGCACCGACAGCGAGCCGTACTTCACGGCGTTGGTGGCGAGCTCGTGCGCGGCCATGCCGATGGAGAGCGCGACGTCGGACGGCAGCGCCACGTCGGGCCCCTGCATCGCGACGCGCGACTCCGCCTGCGGACCGCCGGACCCTGCGCCGGATGCCGCGCCGGAGCGCGCGCCAAATGACGCGCCAAGTGACGCGCCAGGTGACGCGCCCGGTGACGCGCCCGGTACGGTGCCCTCGTAGGGCGCGAGCTCGGCGACGAGCAGGTCGCGCAGCGGGATGACGCCCCAGGCGTTCTCGGTCAGCAGCGTGTGCGTGCGCGCGAGCGAGACGATGCGTGCGTTGAACGCCTCGCGGAAGGCGGCGATGTCGGTCGCGGTGCGCGCGGTGGCGTTGGCGATGGCCTGGACGGTCGCGAGCGAGTTCTTCACCCGGTGGTGGAGCTCGCGCACCATCAGCGCCTGGCGCTCCTCCGCGCGCTTGTGCTCGGAGATGTCGCTCGCCACGCAGACGAGACCCGAGACGCGGCCGCGCTCGTCGCGCATCGGCGTCTTGGAGACGAGGTAGGTCCGCCGCGTCGCGCCGGGAGGCGCGCCCTCCTCCTCGACCGTGCGCCCCTCGCCGGCCCGGATCACCGCCATGTCGTCGGCGAAGCCGGCGATGCCGCCCCCGGCCTCCCCCGCCTCCCCGTTCCCGGTGGCCGTCGCGCCGACGAGCCGCTCGGCCGGCGTGCCGACGATCCGGGCCAGCGCCGGGTTGACGAAGGCGAAGCGACCCTTGGCGTCGCGCACCCAGATCGGGTCGGGCGCCGTCGCGCCGATGACCTGGAGGAGATCGACCGCCCGGCGCAGCTCCTCCTCGGCCCGGCGCTCGTCGGTGACGTCGAGATGCACGCCGATGACGTGCTCGGCACGTCCCTGCGCGTCGCGCTTGATCACGGCGCTCGAGGCGACGTAGCGGATCTCGCCCGACGGCCGCACCACGCGGAACTCGGTGCGGTAGGGCCGGTCCCCGGCGATCGCCGCCGCGAGGGCGTCCTGGATCGTCGCCCGGTCCTCGGGCAGCACGAACTGCAGCCAGTCCGCCTGCAGCGCGAGCGCCCGCGGCTCGACGCCGAAGATCTCCGCGGTGCGGTCGGAGACCAGGCAGCGGCCGGTGGCGAGCGCGACGTCCCAGGAGCCGAGCCGCCCAGCCTCGATGGCGAGCCGCAGGCGCTCCTCGCTCTCCCGCAGGGAGGCGCCGGCGCGCTCGCGCTCGGTGACGTCGAGCGCCGAGACGACGAGGCGCGAGACGTGCCGGTCGGCGTCGCGCAAGGGGGCGATCTGCACGTCGAGCACGATGCGCGAGCCGTCGGCGAGGGGGGCGTCGAGGTCGGTGCGGGGCGCACCGCCGGCGGCGGCCTCGCGCACCAGCCGGCGCAGGGCCTCCCGCGCCGGCGCCTCGCCGCCTCCGGGCAGGATCTCCCACAGCTTGCGGCCCAGCACCTCCTGGCGCGCGCGACCGATGGCGCGCAGGGGGCCGCGGTTGATGTCGACGAGCGTGCCGTCGGGCTCGAGCACGGCGACGAGCGCGATCAGGTTGTCGAGGGTCTCGGTCAGCCGCCGCTCGGACGCCGCGAGGTCGGCGGAGCGGTCGCGCAGGTCGCGCGCCGCCTGGGCCAGCGCCTCGCCGACCTCGTTCGCCTCGCGCACCGATGTCGCGACCGGATCGGGCGTCTCGCCCTGGCCGACGAGCCGGGCCATGCGCCGCACGCGGCGGATCGCGGCCGCGGCGCGACGCCCGAACAGCGTCGCGAGCCCGCCCGCCAGCGCGGCGAGGGTCAGGCCCAGGAGCGCGAGCGTTCCGACCATCGTCCGCGCCGAGGCGGAAGCCACGCTCTCGGGCACGAAGGCGAGCACCGTCCATTGCCCGAGCCGCGTGTGGGCGTGGCCGAACAGGCTCGGCACGCCGTCGCGCGTGCGCGCCCGGAACACGTCCGGCGCTCCCGAGGTGCGCTCGAACAGGGTCGCCGGCGCCTGCAAGCCGACGAAGGCCGCGTGATCGCGCGAGCGCGCGAGGAGGACCCCACGCCGATCGAACAGCGCGGCGACGAGCGGCTCGCGGACGCCCAGGCCCTCGAGCAGCACGCGGCTCGGCAGGGCGATGCTGACGAGGGCGGGCACCGCGTCGCCGACGAGCGTGCGCGCGCTGACCGTCACGATCGGCTCGCCGGGCGCGCCCCCGGCGGCATCGGCGACGACGAGGTCGGAGACGAGGGCGCCGCCCGGGGACAGCCGCTCCCAGGCGTAGGCCGGGTCCGGCGGGGCGGGCAGCGCGCTGCGGGGCAGGCGGGTGTCGAGCAGGCGCTCGCCGTCGCGCGTCGTCACCAGCACGGCGGCCTCGGCGGACCCGATGGCGCCCATGGCCCGGCCGGCGAAGACCTCGAGGCGCCCCTCGGCGAGGGCGGGATCGGTGGCGAGCGCCCGCGCCGCCGCGGCGAGGCCGGTGAGCTCCCGGTCGACGGCGGCGGCGATCTCGACCGCGCGACTCTCGGTCGAGCGCTCGTAGCGCGCCTCCTCGGCCTGCGCCACCCACCACATCAGGATGGCGACGAAGACGAAGACCGGCGCCGTCAGCGCCGCACCGAAGACGGCGAGGTGCCAGACGAGCGGGCGGCCGTGCCGTGTCGCGCTCCCGGTGGCGCTCAACCTCTCCCCCGTGTGGCTCGCGTCCCGACCCAGCGGCACCATGCGGGCGGGCGCCTCGATTTGCAAGAACGCGCGCCGTCGCGAGACGGGGCCCGCGGCGCGCTGCCTCATCAGAAAGTCGGGACTTGCCCCCGGGCATGCCGCGGGTACTAATAGGCTCACAAAACGGAGAGAACGCGGCCCACCGCGCATCCGGAGAGGGAACACGCGCGTCCGCAGAGGCCGAAAACGGCCCGTGGGCGACGAGACAGGGAGAAGCCCGTGACGACGGCAGACGCCGCGCGCGAGGACACGTTTCCGAAGCTGATCGTGCGCAACGCCCGCGTCCGGCCGCGGCGCACCGCGTTTCGCCACAAGGACCTCGGCATCTGGCAATCGTGGGACTGGGGCCGCGTGCACGACGGCGTTCGCGGCTTCGCCGCGGGGCTGCACGGGCTGGGCGTGCGCAAGGGCGACAAGGTCGCGATCGTGGGTGCGAACCGCCCGCGCCTCTACTGGGCGATCGCCGCGGCGCAGTGGATCGGCGCGGTGCCGGTCCCCGTCTACGCGGATTCGGTCGCCGAGGAGATGGCCTGGGTGCTGGCCCACGCCGAGGTCGTGACCGCCGTGGTGCAGGACCAGGAGCAGGTCGACAAGCTGCTCTCCGTCGCCGCCGACGTCCCGACCCTCGGGCACGTCCTCTACGACGAGCCCCGGGGCCTGCGCGACTACGACCATTCCCGCCTGCATCCGCTGACCGAGCTCATCGCCGAGGGCGAGGCGCGGCTCGCCCGCGATCCCGACCTCGCCGCCACGATCGACGGCGCGCTGGCCGCGGGCTCGGGCGCGGATCTCGCCATCATCCTCTACACGTCGGGCACGACCGGCCGGCCCAAGGGCGTGATGCTCACCCACGACAACGTGCTCGCCGCGGCGAAGATGGGCTGCGATTTCGACCGGCTCGACGAGAGCGACGAGATCATCGCCTACCTGCCGCTCGCCTGGGTCGGCGACCACATCTTCTCCTACGCGCAGGCGATCCTCGCGGGCCTGTGCGTCAACTGCCCGGAGAGCCCCGAGACGATCGTCGAGGACCGCCGCGAGATCGGCACGACCTACGCCTTCGCGCCGCCGCGCGTGTTCGAGAACATGCTGACGCTGACCATGGTGCGCATGGAGGACGCGGGGCGGCTCAAGCGCGCGATGTTCCGCTTCTTCATCGACCACGCCGGCAAGGTCGGCGAGCGGATCCTCAACGGCGAGCGGGTGGGCGCCTTCGACCGCGCGCTCTACGCGATCGGGGATTTCCTCGTCTACGCCCCGCTGCGCAACCGGTTCGGGCTCACCGACATCAAGGTCGGCTACACCGCGGGCGAGGCGATCGGGCCGGAGATCTTCCGCTTCTACCGCTCGATCGGCGTGAACCTCAAGCAGCTCTACGGGCAGACGGAGGCGTCGGTCTACGTCACCATGCAGCCGGACGGCGAGATCTACGCCGACACGGTGGGCCGGCCGGTGCCCGGCGTCGAGATCAGGATCGACGACAACGGCGAGGTCCTGTTCCGCTCGCCGGGCGTGTTCCAGGCCTACTACAAGGACGAGGCCAAGACCGCCGAGACCAAGACGCCCGACGGCTTCGTGCGCTCGGGCGACGCCGGCTTCTTCGCCGAGAACGGCCACCTGAAGATCATCGACCGCGCCAAGGACGTCGGCAAGCTGAACGACGGCTCGCTGTTCCCGCCCAAGTACGTCGAGAACAAGCTCAAGTTCTATCCCAACATCAAGGAGGCGGTCGCCTACGGGCACGAGCGCGACTACGTCGCCGCGTTCGTCAACATCGACCTCACGGCTGTGGGCAACTGGGCCGAGCGCAACAATGTCGTCTACGCCTCCTACCAGGAGCTGGCGCAGCATCCGCGCGTGTACGAGATGATCGCCGAGCACGTCGACGAGGTGAACCGCTCGCTCGCCGCCGAGCCGATGATGGGCGGCGCGCAGATCAAGCGCTTCCTCATCCTGCACAAGGAGCTCGACGCCGACGACGGCGAGCTCACCCGCACCCAGAAGGTGCGCCGCGGCTTCATCGCCGAGCGCTACGAGCCGCTGGTGCGCGCCCTCTACGACGGATCGGACGAGGCCGACATCAGGACGGAGGTCACCTTCGAGGACGGCCGCAAGGGCGTCATCGCCGCGCGCGTGAAGATCCGCGACATGACGGTCCACCCGGTCGAGGCCGCGGCGCCGATGCGGGAGGCGGCGGAATGACGAGCCCCGACGTCGCCCCCCTCTCTCGGACCGGAGAGCCGATCACTTCCGACCTCTTCCAGGCCGTGATGCTCACGCCGTCCGGGGCATCGTCCGAGCCGTCGCGACGGCGCGCGCTCGGCATGGGCGTCGAGATCGTCCTGCGCGCCCCCCACCCCCGGCCCCTCCCCACGAGGGGGAGGGGAGAACGGAGGCGACCCGCATGCGCGGATCGCCACTCCTGCTCGAGCGCCCACCCGGCGATGGTTTGTGGTCCGACGTCGGCGACAGGCGCGACGTGCTCCCCTCTCCCTCGTGGAGAGGGGCGGGGGGTGTGGGGCGTGCAGGAGGCACCGGGACGTCGATGCGGGCCTCCGAGCCCGGGGGCGGCCTTCCGACGGCCCCCCACGCCCCAGGCCCCTGTCGCCTCCGCGGGACGAGCGTCCCTCGATCGAGGAAGCGTCCGCCAGGAGATCGCCCGATGAACGCGAATACGACCGTCGAGCGGGTCGCAACGCTGCCGGCCCCCGCGCCCGCCGGCGTCGCCAGGCCGGACGCCGCTTCGCGGGAGGTGCTCCTCGCGGTGGAGAACGTCTCGCTCGGCTTCGGAGGCGTGAAGGCGCTCACCGACGTCTCCTTCGACATCCGCAAGGGCGAGATCCGCGCCATCATCGGCCCCAACGGCGCCGGCAAGACGTCGATGCTCAACTGCATCAACGGCTTCTACCACCCCACCGAGGGGCGCATCACCTTCAAGGGGCAGACCCGCCAGAAGATGCGCCCGCACGAGGCGGCCGCCGGCGGCATCGCGCGCACCTTCCAGAACGTGGCGCTGTTCAAGGGCATGTCGACGCTCGACAACATCATGACCGGGCGCTCGCTGAAGATGCGCGCCAACGTCTTCTGGCAGCTCGTCCGCTTCGGGCCGGCGATGCGCGAGGAGGTGGAGCACCGGCGCAAGGTCGAGGACATCATCGACTTCCTGCAGATCCCGCACATCCGGAAGACGCCGGTGGGCAAGCTGCCCTACGGCCTCCAGAAGCGCGTCGAGCTCGGCCGCGCGCTCGCCATGGAGCCGGAGCTGCTGCTGCTCGACGAGCCGATGGCCGGCATGAACCTCGAGGAGAAGGAGGACATGTCGCGCTTCATCCTGGACGTGAACCAGGAGTTCGGCACCACGATCGCGCTGATCGAGCACGACATGGGCGTCGTCATGGACCTGTCGGACCGCGTCGTCGTGCTCGAGTACGGCCGCAAGATCGCCGACGGCACGCCCGACGAGGTGAAGGCGAACCAGGCCGTCATCGACGCCTATCTCGGCGTCCCGCACTGAGGAGCGACGCGTATCCATGGACCTCCTCTCCGAGATCTTCGTCGAGCCCTTCGCGCTCATGGTCGAGATGCCGGACCTCCTGGTGCAGACGCTCTGGGAGGGCTTCGTCTCGGGCGTGCTCTACGCGCTGATCGCGCTGGGCTTCGTGCTCATCTTCAAGGCCTCTGGCGTGTTCAACTTCGCCCAGGGCATCATGGTCGTGTTCGCCGCGCTGACCCTGGTCGGCTTCTACGCCATGGGCGTGCCCGCCATCCTGGCGCTCGTGCTCGCCATCGCGGTGATGTTCGCGCTCGCCTGGACGGTGGAGCGCGTGGTGCTGCGCCCGCTGGTGAACCAGCCCGACATCATCCTGTTCATGGCCACCTTCGGCCTGACCTACTTCCTCATCGGCTTCGGCGAGCTCGTCTTCGGCGGCGAGCCCAAGCAGATGATCACGCGCGAGCTGATGCTGCCCACCGGCGCCAGCGACTTCGAGCTCGCCGGCGGCTACGTCCGCATCCAGCACCTCGACATCGCCGCCGCCGTGATCGCCTCGATCATGATCGCGACGCTCGGCGTGTTCTTCTCCAAGACGCGCATCGGCCGCGCCCTGCGCGCGGTGGCCGACAGCCACAAGGCGGCGCTGTCGGTGGGCATCTCGCTCAACCAGATCTGGGTCATCGTCTGGTTCGCGGCGGGGATCGTCGCGCTGGTGACGGGCATCATGTGGGGCGCGCGCTCGGACGTGTCCTTCGCGCTGCAGATCATCGCCTTGAAGGCGCTGCCCGTGCTGATCCTCGGCGGCTTCACCTCGATCCCCGGCGCCATCGTCGGCGGGCTGATCATCGGAATCGGCGAGAAGCTCGGCGAGTTCTACTGGGGCCCGATCATCGGCGGCGGCATCGAGAGCTGGTTCGCCTACGTCATCGCGCTGATCTTCCTCCTGTTCCGGCCGCAGGGCCTGTTCGGCGAGAAGATCATCGAGCGCGTCTGACCCTCCGCGTCGGGGAGGGAACGGCTCGCGCGGCGAGCCCAGGGTGGGGTCCCTCGGGGCCTTCGGCCTTCCCGAGGAGGGAAGGAGCCAGAGCGAGGACAAGGTCGTGATCTATCGCGAGTCGGGCCAGTACAAGACGAGCTACCAGGCGGATCGGGCGATCTTCCCCTTGAAGCAGGATCGCATCGGCATCGCCGTGATCATCGCGGCCGCCTACGCCGCGGGCGCGTTCGGCTCGGACTTCCTGCTCCAGGCGGTGCTGATCCCGTTCCTGATCTTCTCGCTCGCGGCGATCGGGCTCAACATCCTCGTCGGCTACGCCGGCCTCCTGTCGCTGGGCACCGGCGCCTTCATGGGGGTGGGGGCCTACGCCTGCTACAAGCTGATGACCGCGTTCCCCGAGGTGAACGTCGTCGTCTGGATCCTGATGTCGGGCTTCTTCTCGGCGGCGGTCGGCGTCTTCTTCGGCCTGCCCTCCCTGCGGATCAAGGGCTTCTACCTCGCGGTGGCGACGCTCGCGGCACAGTTCTTCCTGCAATGGTGCTTCAACCGGATCCCCTGGCTGTACAACTACAACATCTCCGGGGCGATCGAGGCGCCGCTGACGACGCTCTTCGGCGTGCCGATCACCGGCGCCACCGCCACCGCACAGGCGCGTTACCTCGTCGTGCTCACGCTCGTCATCGGGCTGACCTGGCTCGCGTCGAACCTCGTCCACGGCCGCATCGGCCGGCAGTGGATGGCGATCCGCGACATGGACATCGCCGCCGAGCTCATCGGCATCCGCCCGCTCCACGCCAAGCTGATGGCCTTCGCCTGCTCGTCCTACTTCGTGGGCGTGGCCGGGGCGATGATGGTGTTCCTGTGGTACGGCGGCGCCGAGTACAACGTCTTCAACATCGACCAGTCGTTCCTGATCCTGTTCATGATCATCATCGGCGGGCTGGGATCGCTGATCGGGTCGTTCATGGGCGCGGCGCTGATCTTCATGCTGCCGATCGGGCTCGGCATCGTGCTGCCGGCGATCACGGAGCCCTTCGGCATCTCCGTGGGTGCCGCCACGATCGAGCACCTGCGCTTCATGATCGTGGGCGCGCTGATAATCTTCTTCCTGATCGTCGAGCCGCACGGCCTTGCGCGGCTCTGGCAGATCGGCAAGCAGAAGCTCCGGGTCTGGCCGTTCCCCTACTAGGGAACGGCGACAACAACGAAGGCCCCGGAGCCGAGAGAGGGAACGGCCGGAGTTCCGGCCACCGACAGGAACGCGAGGGAGGACAACAACGCCATGTCGCTACGCCACCTGACCATCGCCGCGATCGCGGGCGCGATCGTATCGACGACCGCGCTCGTCGCCCCGGCGAGCGCGCAGACCCCGGAGGGCATCTACGTGCCGCTCCTGACCTACCGCACCGGCGCCTTCGCCGGCTCGGGCATCCCGATCGCCGACGGCATGCACGACTACCTCACCATGCTCAACGAGCGCGACGGCGGCATCGGCGGCGTGCCGATCATCATCGAGGAGTGCGAGACCGGCTACGACACCAAGCGCGGCGTGGAGTGCTACGAGTCGGTGCGCGCCAAGAACCCGGTGGTGGTCAATCCCTACTCCACGGGCATCACGCTCCAGCTGATCCCGCGCGCGGCGGTCGACGGGATCCCGGTGCTCTCCATGGCCTACGGCCTCTCGGCCTCGGCCGACGGCGAGACCTTCCCGTGGGTGTTCAACCCGCCGGTCACCTACTGGGACGGCGCCTCCGTCTTCGTGAAGCACATCGCCGAGCGCGAGGGCGGCTTCGAGAGCCTCGCCGGCAAGACGGTCGGCCTCCTCCACCTCGACGCGCCCTACGGCCGCGAGCCGATCCCGGTGCTCGAGGCGCTCGCGGAGGAGCACGGCTTCGAGCTGAAGCTCTATCCCGTCGCCGCGCAGGACATGCAGAACCAGGGCTCGGTGTGGCTCAACATCCGCCGCGACCGGCCGGACTACATCTACCTCCAGGGCTGGGGCGCCATGAACCCCACCGCGGTGCGCGAGGCGATCCGCACCGGCTTCCCGATCGAGAACATGATCGGCGTGTGGTGGGCCGGCGGCGACGAGGACGCCCGGGCCGGCGGCGCGGACGCCGCGGGCTACAAGGCGCTCTCCTTCAACGGCGCGGGCACGGACTTCCCCTTCATCCAGGACGTCATCACCCACGTGCACGACAAGGGCCTGTCGCAGTTCCCGCGCGAGCGCGTGGGCGACATGCTCTACAACCGCGGCCTCTACAACTCGATGCTGATCGCCGAGGCGATCCGCACCGCGCAGGAGATCACCGGCAAGGACGTCGTCACGGGTGAGGACGTCCGCCGCGGGCTGGAGAACCTGAACGTCTCCGAGGAGCGTCTCGCGGAGATGGGCATGACGGGCTTCGCAGCCCCGCTGAACGTCACCTGCGAGAACCATTCAGGCAACCACGACGTCTTCGTGGCCGAGTGGGACGGCGAGAAGTGGACGGTGGGCCAGGACTGGACCGAGCCGATGACGGACCGCGTGCGGCCGCTCATCCTCGCGGCCGCCCAGGAATACGCCTCCGCCAACGCCGGCTGGCCGCAGCGCACCGAGAGCTGCGACAATTGACGTCGCCTCCCTCCCCGTCGGGGAGGGGAGTGCCGCCGAAGGCGGCCAGGGGTGGGGTCCGTCGCCCGACCGTCGGGCGGCGGCTTCCGCCGATCCACCTTCCCCGACAGGGAAGGACGAAGGAGCGGCCCGCACGCGGGGCGCTCCGCCACTTCTCCAGCGACGAAGAGCCCCGCCCGATGACCGCACTCGCGACCCCCGCCTCGACCGAGACGCCCGCGCCCGCCGCGGCGGCGCCGATCCTGTCGGTGAACAACATCGAGGTGATCTACGATCACGTCATCCTTGTGCTGAAGGGCGTCTCGCTCACCGTGCCCAAGCAGGGCATCGTCGCCATCCTCGGCGCCAACGGCGCCGGCAAGACGACCACGCTCAAGGCGATCTCGAACCTGCTGCGCGCGGAGCGCGGCGAGGTCACCAAGGGCTCGATCGAGTTCGACGGCAACCGCATCGAGACGCTTTCGCCCAACGAGCTCGTGCGCCGCGGCTGCATCCAGGTGCTGGAGGGCCGCCATTGCTTCGGCCACCTCACGATCGAGGAGAACCTGCTCACCGGCGCCTTCACGCGGCGCGACGGCAACGCCGCGATCAAGGAGGACATGGAGAAGGTCTACGCCTACTTCCCGCGGCTTCGCGAGAGGAAGGGATCGATGGCCGGCTACACGTCTGGCGGCGAGCAGCAGATGTGCGCCATCGGCCGCGCCCTGATGAGCCGGCCGAAGATGATCCTGCTCGACGAGCCCTCCATGGGCCTCGCCCCGCAGATCGTCGAGGAGATCTTCGAGATCGTGAAGGACCTCAACGCCAAGGAGGGCGTGTCCTTCCTGCTGGCCGAGCAGAACACCAACATGGCGCTGCGCTACGCCACCTACGGCTACATCCTCGAGACCGGCCGCGTCGTCATGGACGGCGACGCGAAGATGCTGCGCGAGAACGAGGACGTGAAGGAGTTCTACCTCGGCGTCGCCGGCGCCGACCGCAAGAGCTTCCGCGAGGTGAAGAGCTACAAGCGCCGCAAGCGCTGGCTCGCCTGATCGCGCGCGCCGTTCCCCGGAGCCTCCACCGTCGCCAGCGACGAGCGCCCGGCGTCGGGCTCGGGCGCGACGGAGAGCACGGAGAACGACCCGTCCGTCTCCAGCACGACGGCGCCCACCTCCGCGAGGTCGGTCGCGCCGGACGAGCGCACCACGGCGAGCACCTCCTCGCGGCTCACCCGCTCCTCGCGCAATGCGTCCTCCAGGATCGCGCCGCGATGCACGAGCAGCGTCGGCGTCGCCTTCACCAGCGTCTGGAAGCGCCGCGAGCGTACCGAGGCGAAGGTCACGAGCCATTGCAGCGCGATCAGCAGCGCGAAGGCCGTGAGGCCCTCCGCCAGCGCCACGTCGCGGCTGAGCAGGATCGTCGCGAGCGTCGAGCCGAGCGCCACCGTGACCACGAGGTCGAAGGCGTTGAGCTTGGTCAGCGTGCGCTTGCCCGTGATGCGCAGGAACAGGACGAGCCCGGCATAGGCGAGCGCGCCCACGACGACGATGCGCAGGAGGTCGCTCCAGGGGGCGAGGAAGGCGTCGGCGGACATGGGGGCTCCCGGCTGCGGCGAGACGGGAGGGGAAGTCGGGGGGCGGCCGGGCGGTTCCGCGGGCTACGAGGCGTCGGCCATCACCCCTCCGCGATCGCCCTGCGCGCCTCCTCCCGATGCTCCGGCCGGATCGACGTCGCGACCGCGCCGAAGGCGGCGGTGAGGACGGCGAGGTCGTCGGTGAAGCCGAGGACGGGGAGGAAATCCGCCACGAGGTCGGTCGGCAGCACGAAGTAGGCGAGCGCGCCGAGCAGGATCCACTTCACCCGGCGCGGCGTCGTCGGGTCCTGGACGCAGAAATAGGCGGCGAGCACGTCCTGCGCGAAGGGCAGGCGCTTGCCGAGGGCGCGGGCCTTGTCGAACGCGTCGCGCAGCGTGCGCGCCTCGTCCTCGCGCCCGGCGCGGCGCATGGCCTCCATCTCCTCTGCGGTGAAGGGCTCGTCGAGGCGCATCTGGTCCTCCCGCGCGTTGCTCTGCATCCGACCTCGCCATGAGATAGTCACGGCGGGCCAACGCGCAACGGCCCCGCTCAGATCCGGAGCGCGTGGTTGTCCCACACGGTCGACGCCAGCGCCGCGCCGAGATCGGCGAGGTCGCCCTCGCTCACGCGGGCGATCGCCACGCCGTCGTTGCCGGACGTCACCAGGAACGTCCCCGCCACCGCTCCCGGCGCGGCGCCGCAGACGTCGGACATGCGCCGGCGGCCGAGGTAGCGCCCGCTCGCCCGCTCGAAGAAGGCGGCGACCGAGCCGCGCGGGCTCGTCGCGCAGACGATCGCGCCCGACGGGTCGAGCGCCACCGAGCCGACGTAGTTGTCCATCGAGGCGAGGTCGTCCTCGGGCATCTCGAACAGCCGCACCCGGCCGGACGCGTCGCGCGCGCCGACCAGCGGCACGACGGCGAGGGGATCCCCGGCGAACTGGCAGCCGAACACGCTCTCACCGTCCGGCGCCACCGAGAGATGCCGGATCGAGAGGTCGGCGAGATCCGAGCCGAGGTCGTCGACCGCCTCGACCGCACCGTCCTCCGGCCGCAGAACCGCGAGGCTCGGCTCCAGCGAACCCGCGTTGAGGATCTCGCGGCCCGACCGGGGATGCGTGCGGATGCCGCCGTTCGCCACCACGAGCCGCGGCGTGCCCTCTCCAGGGAGCAGCGCGAGGTCGTGCGGGCCGATGCCGCCGGTCGGCACCTCGCCGATGCGCGCGTAGCCCGCCGCGCAGTCGTAGACGCCGAGCACACCGTCGCCGGTCTCGATCCGGTTCTCCGTCGCCCAGAGCAGCCGCCCGTCGGCGGAGAAGGCGCCGTGGCCGTAGAAGTGCCGGCGCTGCGCGGCGAGGACGACGCGGCTCACCGCGCCCGTATCCCGATCGACGACCGCCATCCACCCGCCCGGCCGGCGGGCGAAGACGACGAGCTCGCGCGTCCCCGGCCGCGCGGCGACGTCGTGCCCGCGCTCGGGCAGCGCGGTGGAGAACAGGAGCCGGCCCTCGATCGTGAAGGCGCACACGCGCTGCGATCCGTCTCCCGCCTGCGCGCAGGCGACGTAGACGGGCTCGGCCGCCCGCGCCCGCCCGCCCGCGAGCGCCGTACCCAGCGCGGCGCCGAGCCCCGCGAGGAAGGTCCTGCGACCGATCGTCAAGTCAGTCCCCGTCGAGCGCGTTGAAGCCCGTGACCACGCCGAGCGCCGGGGGAACCTCGGTCGCCGCGTTGCCGCGTGCGGTCGCGACGGCGGCGGAGAGCAGCAGGATGCGCCCGCGCCGATCGGGGTCGGCGGCGGCCTCGCCGAGATCCGCGGGCGCGGAGGCGGCGAGACGCCGGGCCTGATCGAGGGCGCGCAGCGTGTCCGGCGCAATCGCCTCGTCGCCGCCGACGAGAGCGCGCACCAGCGCCTTGATGCCCTCCAGGTTGAGCGCGATCTGCCGCGACGAGCGCCCGGAGCGCCACATCTCGGCACGGGGGGCGCGCGCATCCGCGAGATCCCCGCCCAGCGGCAGGCCGAGCTTCAGCGTCTCGATCGCCTCGAGGCCCGAGAGCGCATCGGTGACGAGCCGCGTCGCGGCGCGCCGCGCCTCGCCGGCGTCGCCCGCGAGCGTCGGCAGGGTGCTCTCCACCCAGGCCCGCGAAACCTCGCCGGCAGTCTCCGCCAGCGCGCCCGCGATCGCCTGGCCGATGCGGCAGAGCCGCGGCGCCCGCGCCCCGCCCCCGGCGAGGGCGTCGCGGGTGTCCGCGTCGAACAGGAGCCGCTCCAGCGCCGTGAAGCCCTGGCCGGCGACGGAGGTCTCGCCGAAGCGCTCGGGCGCGAGCAGCGTCTCGTCCGGGAGATCCTCCAGCTGCGCCAGCGCGCGGCCCGACGCGTTGCGCCGCTCGGGCCAGAAGGCGAGGCGCTCGAACCGGAAATCCTCCGACACGGGGCCCCATCGCACCGGCTCGATGCGCGCGTAGGCGTCGGCGGCGGCGTGGTAGGCGGCGTCGAGGGGGGCGCGGTCGATGGCGCGGCCGGGCCCCGCGCAGGCCGTCTCCCAGGCGGACGCCTGCGCCGCCGTCGCCTCGGCGAGCGCGGCGTAGCCGGGGGCCAGCACCGTCTCGCCGGCGCGAAGCGCGGCGGCCTGCGGATCGAGCGGCTGCGCCGCCAGCGGACCTGCCGCGGCGAGGCCGAAGGCGAGGCCGAAGCCGAGGAGCGGTGCCGCGAGGGCTGCGATGAGGCGCATGGAGGCTCCCGGTCGATCGCTGCGAGGCCTTCCGCCTAGCAGATCGACGCGGCGCGGTCGACGACCGCCCGTGCATGGGGGCATGCGCCGCGCTCCGGCGGCGCAGCGCTCACACGTGGTCGAGGATCTTCGAGAGGAAGGCCTGCGCCCGCGGGCTGCGCGGCGAGCCGAAGAAGCTCGCGGTGTCGGCGTCCTCGACGATCTCGCCCGAATCCATGAACACGACCCGGTCGGCCACCTTGCGGGCGAAGCCCATCTCGTGGGTGACGACCATCATCGTCATGCCCTCCTGCGCGAGCTCGACCATGACGTCGAGCACCTCGGAGATCATCTCCGGGTCGAGCGCGGAGGTCGGCTCGTCGAACAGCATGGCGATGGGGTCCATGGCCAGGGCGCGGGCGATGGCGACGCGCTGCTGCTGGCCGCCGGAGAGCTGGCCGGGGTGCTTGTGCGCCTGGTCGGAGAGCCCGACGCGAGCCAGCAGCGATGCCGCCTTCGCCTCGGCCTCCGCGCGCGGGCGCCCGAGCACCTTCTCCTGCGCGAGGCAGATGTTGCGCATCACCGTCATGTGCGGATACAGCTCGAAATTCTGGAACACCATGCCGATCCGCGCCCGCAGGGCAGGCAGGTCGGTGCGCTTGTCGCCGACCGAGATCCCGTCGACGGTGATCGAGCCGCCCTGGAACGGCTCGAGGCCGTTGACGCACTTGATCAGCGTCGACTTGCCCGAGCCCGACGGGCCGCAGACGACGACCACCTCGCCCTTGGCCACGCTGGTGCTGCAGCGCTTGAGCACGTGGAAGTCGGCGTAGCGCTTGTCGAGGTCGCGGATCTCGATCATGTCGCGTGTCTCCTCTGCAGGCGCCGGACCCACATCGAGCCGCTGAAGCAGATCACGAAGTACACCGCCGCGGCGAAGACGTACATCTCCACGAGCCGGCCCTCGTTGCGGGCGACGATGGTGGTCGCGGTCATGAAGTCGCGCAGCGAGACGACGAAGACGAGGCTCGTGTCCTGGAACAGGATGATCGCCTGGGTCAGCAGCACCGGCGTCATGTTGCGGAAGGCCTGCGGCAGCACGACGAAACGCATCGTCGCCCCGTAGCGCAGGCCCGTGGCGTAGGCGGCGGCCACCTGGCCGCGGGAGACGGACTGGATTCCCGCCCGCACGATCTCGGAATAGTAGGCCGCCTCGAACAGGGTGAAGGCGATCAGCGCCGAGTAGAAGCCGCCCACCGGCCGGCCGATGATCAGCGGCACCAGGAAGAAGAACCAGAAGATCACCAGGATCAGCGGCATCGAGCGGAAGAAGTTGACGTAGGCCGCCGAGACGATGCGCAGCACGCGAAAGCCCGACAGGCGCATGAGCGCGAGCACGACGGCCAGCACGATCCCGCCCACGGCCGCGAGCACGGTGAGCAGCAGCGAGAGGCCGAGCCCCTGCGCGAGGAAGGGCAGTGCGTCGACGATCACGGCGAGGTCGAACGACATGGCTCTAGCGCCCTCCCGCGATGAAGCCGGGCATCCGCGCGCGGCGCTCCACGAGGCCCATGGCCGCGGTGACCGACAGCGTGATGACGACGTAGATCACGGTCGCGGCGGTGAAGGCCTCGAAGCCCTGGAAGGTGTATTCCGTGATCTGCCGGCTCTGCGCGGTGAGCTCGAGCACGCCGATCGTCAGCGCCAGCGAGGAGTTCTTGAAGATCGTCAGGAATTCCGACGTCAGCGGCGGGATGATCAGGCGATAGCCCACCGGCAGCAGGATCCAGCGGTAGAGCTGGCCCGTCGTCAGCCCGCTGGCGTAGCCCGCGAGCGTCTGGCCGCGGGGGATCGACTCGATGCCGGACCGCACCTGCTCGGCCACCCGCGAGGCGGTGTAGAAGCCGAGCCCCACGACCGCGGTCGTGTATTCCGGCAGCGGCAGGTCGCGCTTCACCCAGCGCCCCCAGTCCTCCGGCAGGAGCTCGGGCACGACGAAGTACCAGAGGAACAGCTGCACGAGCAGCGGGATGTTGCGAAACAGCTCGACATAGGCGGTGGCGGCGCCGCGCACGAACCGGTTCGGCAGGGTGCGCGCCACGCCCACGATCGAGCCGAGCGCGAAGGCGATCACCCAGGCCGCGGCGGAGACCGCGAGCGTCCAGCCGACGCCGGAGATCAGCCAGCCGAGATAGGGGTCCTGGAGGAGGACACCCCAGTTCCAGTTGTAGCTCATGCGCCCCCGCTCCCCTCCGGTCGGTCAACGCCCGCGCCGCTGCGGCGCGTCCGTCCTTCCCTGCAGGGGAAGGAGCAGGCGGGACGCGCTCCCGTCGTCTCCACGACGCCGCGCGTGCGCAAATCCGAGCCCGGCGCGCGCGGCGCCGGGCTCGTCGGCGATGCTCACTCGGGCAGGGCGTTCAGGCGCCAGGCGGCCTGGAGCAGGTCCGTCGGCGGCTCGGAGACGTTCTCGTTCGTGGGGAAGGGCTGGAACCACTCGGCGTAGATCTCCTCGATCTCGCCCGTGCGGAACAGGTCCGCCAGCACCTTGGTGCCGAGCAGCTGGAAGGCGCTGTCGTCGCGCCGCACCATCAGCGCGTAGGGGTCGTAGGAGAGGAAGTCGCCCACGACTGCGTAGCTCTCCGGATCCCGCGCGTTGGTGATCAGGCCGTAGAGCAGGATGTGGTCGGTCGAGTAGGCGTCGACGCGGTCGGTCTCCAGCGCGAGGAAGCCCTCGGCGTGGTCCTTGACGTTGAGCACGTCGATGTCGAGCCCGCCGGCCTCGATCGCCGCCTTGATCACGCGCTCGTTGGTCGTGCCCTGCGCGAGCGCGATGCGCTTGCCCTCGAGGTCGTCGAGGGTCTCGATGCCCGCGTCCGTCTTCACCAGCAGCTTCGTGCCGGTGATGAAGGTCACCGGCAGGTAGGCGACCTGCTGCTGGCGGGTGAGGTTGTTCGTGGTCGAGCCGCACTCGATGTCGATCGTGCCGTTGGCGAGCAGCGGGATGCGCGTCTGCGGCGTCACCGGCACGAAGCGCACGGCGAGGTCGGGCTTGCCGAGCTCCTCCTTCACCGCCTCGGCGATGCGCAGGCACAGGTCGACCGAGTAGCCCTGCGGCGCGCCTCCGTCGGACCCGACCCAGGAGAACGGGATCGAGGTCTCGCGGTGGCCGATGACGATCTCGTTGGCCGCGTCGATCTTGGCGAGCGTGCCGTAGAGGTCCTGCGCCTGCGCCCCGGCCGCGGCGGCGAGCGTCGCCCCGAGCGCGCAGGCGCCGAGAGCGAAGTGTCGAAGCATGCGTCTCATCTGTCGATCCCCTCTTGTCGTCGTGGTCGTCGTCGTGGCGAGCCTCACGCCGCGCGCTCTTTCGGCGCGTCGAGCGCGAAGCCGTAGCCGAACAGGCCGGCGGATCCGCCGGTGTGCAGGAAGACGATCCGCTCTCCCTTGGCGAAGCGCCCCTTGCGGACGAGGTCGATCAGCCCCGCCGCCCCCTTCCCCGAATAGACCGGGTCGAGCAGGATGCCCTCGAGCCGGGCGAACATCTCCAGCGCCTCGACCATGCCGGGCGTCGGGATGCCGTAGCCGGCACCGACGTAGTCGGTGTTCGCGACCACGTCCTCACGCGCCACGATGCCGGGCACCCCGAGCCGCTCTGCGGTGGCGCAGGCGAGCGCGAAGACCGATTGCTCCTGCTTCTCGCGCGGCGCGCGCACGCCGATGCCGAGCAGCGGCACCTTGGCGTTCACCCCTTTCAGCCCCACCACGAGCCCCGCCTGCGTGCCGGCGCTGCCCGTCGCGTGGACGAGGTGATCGATCGCGAGCCCCATCGCGTCGGCCTGCGCCATCAGCTCCTGGGCGGCGTCGACGTAGCCGAGCGCCCCCGTCGGGTTCGAGCCGCCGCCGGGGATGGCGTAGGGGCGGCGGCCCTCGGCCGCCATCCGGGCGCGGACCTCGTCGAGCGCCGCGTTCATGTCGGTGCCGCCGGGGCGATGCTCGATCGTGGCGCCGTGCAGGCGGTCGAGCAGGACGTTGCCGTTGTCGGTGTAGCCCGCGTCGCGAAAGCCGGTGCGGTCCTCGAGCAGGATGTGGCAGGCGAGCCCCAGCCGCGCCGCGAAGGCCGCCGTCTGGCGGGCGTGGTTCGACTGCGTCGCGCCCTGCGTGAGCACGACGTCCGCGCGCTCGGCCACCGCCTCGGCCATCAGGAACTCGAGCTTGCGGGTCTTGTTGCCGCCCGTCGAGAGCCCCGTGCAGTCGTCGCGCTTGATCCAGATCTCCGGCCCGCCGAGTTCGGCGCTCAGGCGCTGGAGCGGCTCGAGCGGGGTCGGCAGGTGCGCCACCCGGATGCGCGGGATGCGGGCGAGATGCATGAACGGCCCTCCGAAGAACGTCGAGGCCGATCCTGCGGCTCGACAGGGCGGGCGATCAAATGCCAAATACGCCCGAGATCATGCACGTTCGGCATGATCTCGGGCCTAGGGGGAGGGCGCGGGATGCGGCACGACTGGATCGAGGACGTCCTGGCGGTGGCGGAGACGGGCTCCTTCCAGGCCGCCGCCGAGCGCCGCCGGGTGACGCAGCCCGCCTTCTCGCGACGCCTGCGCACGATCGAGGAGAGCCTCGGCGTGCGGCTGTTCGACCGCAGCGCCAAGCCGGCCCGCCCGCTGCCGCACGTCCTCGCCCGGCTCGACGCCATGCGCGAGATCGCGGCGGGCCTGCGCGAGCTCTCCGCCCACTTCCGCGATGACGCCGAGGCCGCGCGCTCGCGGATCGTCATCGCCTGCCAGCATGCGATCACCACGGCGACGGCGCCGACGCTGGTCGAGCGGGTCTCGGGGCTCGACCTCGACGTGCGGCTGCGCTCGGCGAACCGCGACGAGTGCCTGGCGCTGCTGCTGACGCGGCAGGCCGACCTCGCGCTCGTCTACGACGTCGACGGCAGCGCACCCCTCGACGGCGCGGACTACCTCGTGGTCGAGACCATCGGCACCGAGACGCTCGTCCCCGTCGCCGCCCGCGCGGCGCTCGGCGCCCTGGACGAGGGCTGGGTGCGCGGCGAGCTGCCGATCGTCGCCTATCCGGAGGACGTCTTCCTCGGCGCGGTGCAGCGCGCGCGCGTCTTCGCCCCGCTGCGCGGGAGCCTGCGCCTGCGCGTGCGGCTCGAGACCGCGCTCACCACCGCCGCGCTGCAATGCGCCCGCGCCGGCCTCGGCGTCGCCTGGGTACCCCGCTCGCTCTGCGCCGACGACATCGCGGCGGGCACCCTCGTGGCGCTGACGCGCACGCTGCCCTCGGTCGCCATGCGGCTGATCGCGACGCGCCTGCGCGGCGTGACCTCATCCGCGCTCGCGGCCGCCTGGCCACGGATCGTGGCGCTCGACGCCGCGCGGAGGTCGCCGGAGGCGTCGATGCCCTGACGCGGACGCGCACCGTCTGGTCCGCGGCCCGCGCCGACCCCATATCGCGCCGGTGCCGACCGCTCCCGCTCCCCCGCCGGCCCCCGCGCCGGCGATCCTCCCGGAGGCCTTCCAGGCCTGGTTCGCCGGCCGCGGCTGGGCGCCGCGCGCCCATCAGCTCGCGCTGCTCGGGCTCGCCGAGGCCGGCCGCTCGGCGCTGCTGGTCGCGCCCACCGGCGCCGGCAAGACGCTCGCCGGCTTCCTGCCCTCCCTCGTCGAATTGTCGGGCGCACGGCACGCGCGCGCGAACCGGCGCACGCTGCACACGCTCTACGTCTCGCCGTTGAAGGCGCTCGCCGTCGACGTCGCGCGCAACCTCGAGGCGCCCGCCGCCGAGATGGGCCTCTCGCTCACCATCGAGACCCGCACCGGCGACACGCCCTCCCACAAGCGCGCCCGCCAGATCGCGCGGCCCCCCGACATCCTGCTCACCACCCCGGAGCAGCTGGCGCTGCTCCTCGCCCACCCCGACGCGCGCGACCTGTTCGCGAACCTGCGCCGCATCGTCCTCGACGAGCTGCACGCGCTCGCGCCCTCCAAGCGCGGCGACCTGCTCGCGCTCGGCCTGGCGCGGCTCTTCGCCCTCGCGCCGCAGGCGTCCGCGGTGGGCCTCTCGGCGACCGTGCGCGATCCCGCCGTGCTCGCCCGCTACCTGACGGCGGACGCGACCCGCCCCGCGGAGATCGTGATCGCGCCCCCGGGCGCGGCCCCCGACATCCGCATGCTTGAGGGCCCGATCCTGCCGGCGGCCGGGCACACCGCGGCGGCGGCGATGCCGGAGATCTACCGGCTGATCCGCACGCACGGCACCTCGCTCGTCTTCGTCAACACCCGCATGCAGGCGGAGTACGTCTTCCAGGCACTGTGGCGCCTCAACGAGGATGCGCTGCCCATCGCGCTCCATCACGGCTCGCTCGACGTCGAGCAGCGCCGCCGAGTGGAGGCGGCGATGGCCGCGGGCAAGTTGAAGGCCGTGGTGTGCACCTCGACGCTCGATCTCGGCATCGACTGGGGCAACGTCGACCTCGTGATCAACGTCGGCGCGCCCAAGGGCGCGAGCCGGATCATCCAGCGCATCGGGCGCGCCAACCATCGCCTCGACGACCCCTCGAAGGCCTATCTCGTCCCCGCCAACCGCTTCGAGATCCTCGAGTGCCGCGCCGCGCTGGACGCGGTCGAGGAGGCCGCGCAGGACACGCCCGACCCGCATCCCGGCGCGCTGGACGTGCTCGCCCAGCACATCCTCGGCATGGCCTGCGCCGAGCCCTTCCGGGCCGACGACCTCTACGCCGAGGTGCACGGCGCGGCGCCCTATCGCGGGCTCGACCGCGAGACCTTCGACAAGGCGATGAGCTTCGTCGCCACCGGCGGCTACGCGCTGCGCGCCTACGAGCGCTTCGCGCGCATCGTCGAGGGGCCGGACGGGCGCTGGCGCGTGCGCGACCGCTTCGTCGCGCAGCAGTACCGCATGAACGTCGGCACCATCGTCGAGGCGACGATGGTCAAGGTCCGCCTCGGCCGCCCCGCGGCCGCCGGACGGCCGCTCTCGCGGGGCGGGCGCGTGCTCGGCGAGGTGGAGGAGTACTTCGCCGAGACGCTGACGCCCGGCGACACGTTCCTCTTCGCCGGCGAGGTGCTCACCTTCCACGGCCTGACCGAGGACGCCGCCCTCGTCTCGCGCGCGAGCGCGGGCACCGACCCGAAGATCCCCTCCTGGGCCGGCGGCAAGTTCCCGCTCTCGACCTTCCTCGCGGAGCGCGTGCGCGGCTTCCTCGCCGACCGCGACAGCTGGGAGCGGCTGCCCGCCCAGCTCGTCGAGCTGCTCGAGGCGCAAGCCGAGCGCTCGCTCCTGCCCTCGCGCGATGGGCTCCTCGTCGAGACCTTCCCCCGCGCGGGGCGCCACTACCTCGTCGCCTACCCGTTCGAGGGCCGCCTCGCGCACCAGACGCTCGGCATGCTGCTGACGCGACGCCTCGAGCGCGCCCGCCTCAAGCCGCTCGGCTTCGTCTGCAACGACTACGGCCTCGCCGTGTGGGGCCTGCGCGACCTCTCGCTGGAGGAGGCGCGCAACCCCGGCTTCCTGGCCGAGCTCTTCGCGCAGGACATGCTCGGCGACGACCTCGAGGAGTGGCTCGAGGAATCCGCCCTGATGAAGCGCACCTTCCGCTACTGCGCGGTGATCGCCGGGCTGATCGAGCGCAACTTCCCCGGACAGAAGAAGACCCAACGCCAGGTGACGGTCTCGACCGACCTCGTCTACGACGTCCTGCGCCGCCACGAGCCCGACCACGTCCTCCTGCGCGCCGCCCGCGCCGACGCCGCCACCGGCCTCCTCGACCTCGAGCGCCTGGCCGCGCTCCTCACCCGCATGAAAGGCCGCCTCGTCCACCAGCCCCTCCCGCGGGTCTCCCCCCTCGCCGTCTCGGTGATGCTCGAGATCGGCCGCGAGACGGTCTACGGCGAGGGCTCGGACGAGATCCTGGCGGAGGCGGAAGCGATGCTTATGGAGGAAGCGTTGGGCGGCTAGCCTGTCATCCCGGATGCCGAAGGCAGTCCGGGACCCGGAACCACAGGTCTTCGATGAGCGGCGCGTCAGCGCCGTGGCGCTCGACGCATCCGGCAGCGTTTCGTGGACGCGCGCGCTTCGCGCACGCTGAGCCTACCACCGCGGTTCTGCGCCCCGGGCTCGGCTATCGCGACCCGGGTTGACAGCGGATCAGCGCGTGAGCGCCGCCTCCAACGCCGCCTCGGCCTCGTCCTGCCCCACCGCCCCCGCCAGCACCTCCACGAGCCCGCCCGCCTCGTTCTCCAGGTACACCGCCGGATAGCTGACGATGCCCCGCGCCCGCTCGGCGTCGAACATGGCCATCGTCTGCGCGAAGGCCTCGGGCGCCGACCAGCGGGCGAGGAGCGCGTCGGCGTCGAGGCCGGCGGCGGCGGCGACGCGGGCCACCGTGCGCGGGTCGTCGGGGACGCGGCCCTCGCCGTAGAGGGCGTCGCACAGCCCCATGGCGACGTCGAGCCCGGCCTCCTCGCCCGCCATCTCCCGGGCGATGCGCGCGGCGCGGCAGGCCGGCTCGGAGCGCGAGATCCAGCGACCGGGCTCGAGCACGCGCTCGAAGAAGGCCGGCGCGGCCTTCATGCCGGTGCGGGCGCGCACCTCGTGCAGGCCGCGCATCAGGTAGGGCGCGTCGAGCCCGATCATGCGCTCGCGCGAGCCCGTCACCAGCCCGCCCATGGCGACCCGGAACGTCGCCTCCCCCGCAAACCGCGCGCGTACGTGCCGCAGCGTCGGGCCGAAAGCCCAGCACCAGCCGCAGAGCGGATCGTGGGCGACGACGAGCGTCGGCAGGGCGGTCATGCGGGGCTCTCCTCCGATGCGATCCCGTCGCACGGGAGCTTCGTCGCACATGGGTCGCGATCCCGCGCGCGCAAGCCGCGCCGCGGAAACCGGGACATGCGCGGGCGGACGGTTGCGCGGCGCGCACCCCCTCTCTATCTCACTGGAAACCCCGTGCTGCCGAGGTGTGAACCGATGGATCTCCTCAAGCTGGTCGCGTTCGACGAGGAAGACCTCGCCGTCCTGTCGGCCCACCTCCAGGATGCCGCCGTGCGCGTGGAGGACGTCGCCTATCTCCCCAAGGAGGGCCGCTTCGCCCTGTGCGCGCGCCGCTTCGACTGGGAGAGCGATCCCGGCGAGCCGCCGCGCCGCCGCCTCACCGGCATCCATTTCGAGCGCGTGCTCTCGGTGCGCTGCAGGAACATGGACCCGCGCCGCAAGGACGAGGTCCTCAACCTCCTCGCCGTCACCTACGAGCCGACCGCCGCGCCGGCCGGCTGCATCACCCTGATCTTCTCCGACGACCGCGCCATCCGCGTCGAGGTCGAGTGCCTCGAGGCGCAGATGAAGGACATGGGCCCCGTCTGGGAGGTGGAGAGCCGCCCGGCGCACGAGCCGCCCGCCATCCTCGACGCCGCGCCCGAGCCCCGCGGGGCGCGGGGCTGATGCCGATCCGTCTCGACGCGCGCGAGAGCGGCTTCGCGCAGGCCTTCGAGGCCCTGCTCGGCATGAAGCGCGAGGCCTCCGAGGAGGTCGACGGCGTCGTGCGCGCCATCATCGCGGACGTGATCGCGCGCGGCGACGCCGCGCTCGTCGACTACACCGCCCGCTTCGACCGGCTGAGCCTCTCGGCAGACGGCCTGCGCATCGGGCGAGACGAGCTGGAGGCCGCGGAAGGCGCCTGCGACCGCGCGGCGCTCGACGCGCTCCACCTCGCCCGCGAGCGCATCGCGAGCTATCACGCGGCGCAGAAGCCGCAGGACATGCGCGAGACGGACGCGCTCGGCGTCACCCGCGGCTGGCGCTGGACGGCGGTGGAGGCCGCGGGCCTCTACGTGCCCGGCGGCACCGCGAGCTATCCCTCCTCCGTGCTGATGAACGCCGTCCCCGCCCGCGTGGCGGGCGTCGAGCGCATCGTCATGTGCGTGCCCACCCCCGACGGCGCGGTCGATCCGCTGGTGCTCGCCGCGGCGCGGATCGCGGGCGTCGACGAGGTCTATCGGGTCGGCGGCGCGCAGGCGGTCGCGGCGCTCGCCTACGGCACCGCGACGATCGCGCCGGTCTCGAAGATCGTCGGGCCGGGCAACGCCTACGTCGCCGCCGCCAAGCGCCGGGTGTTCGGCCAGGTCGGCATCGACATGATCGCCGGCCCCTCGGAGGTGCTGATCCTCGCCGACGGCGAGGCGAACCCCGACTGGGTCGCCGCCGACCTCCTCGCCCAGGCCGAGCACGACGCCGCCGCGCAGTCCATCCTGATCACCGACAGCCCCGCGCTGGCCGACGCCGTCGCGGCCGCCGTCGAGCGGGCGCTGGCGACGATGTCGCGGGCCGAGATCGCCGGCGCCTCCTGGCGCGACTTCGGCGCGATCGTGGTGGTGGCGGATCTCGACGACGCGATCCCGCTCGTCGACCGGCTCGCGCCCGAGCATCTCGAGATCGAGACCGCCGATCCCGAGCGGCTCGCCGCGCGGGTGCGCAACGCCGGCTCGATCTTCCTCGGCGCCCATACGCCCGAGGCGATCGGCGACTATGTCGGCGGCCCGAACCACGTGCTGCCGACGGCGCGCTCGGCCCGCTTCTCGTCGGGCCTCTCGGTGCTCGACTTCATGAAGCGTACGTCGATCCTGTCGCTGACGCCCGAGGCCCTGCGCGCGCTCGGCCCCGCGGCGATCGCGCTCGGCCGCGCGGAGCGGCTCGACGGCCACGCCCGTTCCGTGGCGATCCGGCTCAACCTCTGACGAGGGGCCGGACCGACGGAGGGCGCGGCCGCAGGCTCAGGCCGCCGCGACGGACTTCAGGAACGCGTCGATCTCGCGCTCGAGGTCGCTCGTCGCCGCGTTGACGGTGCGCGAGACCTCGAGCACGCGGCCGGCGGTCGTGCTGGTCTCGCCGACGGCGTCCGTGAGACGGCCGATGTCGTCGGCGACGACGCCGGTCTGCGACGCCGCGCTCTCGACGTTTCCGCTGATCTCGCCCGTCGCCGCACCCTGCTCCTCGATCGCGGACGCGATGGCGGTGGCGTAGCCGCGCACGTCGTCCATGGTCGTGGTGATGCCGGCGATCGATTCCACCGTCTCGCCGGTGGCCTCCTGGATGGCGGAGACCTGGCTCGCGATCTCCTCGGTCGCCTTGGCGGTCTGCTCGGCGAGGCTCTTCACCTCCGCGGCGACCACCGCGAAGCCGCGCCCGGCCTCGCCGGCGCGGGCGGCCTCGATCGTGGCGTTGAGCGCGAGCAGGTTGGTCTGCTCGGCGATCGCCTGGATGAGCCCGATCACCTCGCCGATGCGGCTGGCGGCGGAGGCGAGCTCGCCGACCTTGACGTTCGAGCGCTGCGCGCGCTCGGACGCCACCGCGACGATCTCCGTCGTGCGGCTGACCTGCGAGGCGATCTCGCCGATCGAGGCGGAGAGCTCCTCGGCCGCGGTCGCGACGGCGCGGACGTCCTCGGAGGCGCGCCCCGCCGCCTGGCGGGCGCTCTCCGCACGACCGGCGCTGCCGTCGGCGAGTGCCGTGAGCTCGGTCGAGACGCGGTCGAGGTCGCCTGCCGAGGCGGCGGCGCGCCGCACCAGCGCCTCGGCGGTGGCGCGGAAGCCCTCCACGAGGCCCTCGATCCGCGCCTGGCGGGCGCGGTCACGCTCCTGCGCCCTCGTCTGCTCGGCCGAGAGCGTCTCGCGCTCGAGCGCCCCGTCGCGGAACACCGCGACCGCGCGCGCCATCTCCCCGATCTCGTCGCCGCGCTCGGTGCCGGCGATCTCGGTGCCGGTGTCGCCTTCGGCGAGCGCGCGCATGCGCGCCGTCATGGCGAGGATCGGGCGCGCCAGCGAGTGCGCCGTGAACCAGACGACGACGAGCACGAGGGCGAGCGCCCCGAGCGCCGCCAGGATCATCGAGTTGCGGGCGGCGACGGCGTCGGCGACGAGCGCCTCCATCGGCACCGTGACCACGAGGCGCCAGGTCTCCTCGAGCCCGTCGAAGGCGACCGGCGTCGAGAGGGCGAGCTGCTCGACGCCGGCGGCGTCGACGAGCGTGCGCCCGACACGCGGCGGCGCGGAGAGCATCTCGCGGATCGCGGAATCGGAGACCGGCTGGCCCAGGAGCGCCGCGTCGGGATGCGCGACGTAGAGATCGTCCGTCGCGACGAGCATGACCGAGCCGGCATCGAAAGGCCGCAGCTCGCCGATCGCGGCCGAGACGTCGGTGAGGGGGAGATCCGAGGTGAAGATCCCGATCGCACGCCCGTCGCGCCGCACGACCGTGCTCACGGTCGTCATCAGCACCTCGCGGCCCTCGATCGGGTACGCGTAGGGCGGCGTGATCAGGTTGCGGTTCTCGCGCATCGGCAGGTCGTACCAGCCCTCGGTGCCCGCCTCGGGGGTCATGACGAGCCGGTCGGTCGCGATGGAGCCGTCCGCGGAGCGGAAGAAGTAGGGCACGAAGCGGCCGCTCGCGTCCGAGAAGGGATGGCCGACGAAGTCCGCGTCGCGCCCGTCCAGCGCATCGGGATCGAAGGCGAGCGTCATCCCGACCAGCTCCGGCCGCGCGGCGACGTTGGCACGGACGAAGGCGCCGAGCGCATCGCGGTCGACCGTCCCCTCGGCCAGCATCCCGGCGACGCCGTTGGCACCGACCTGTGCCGCCACGACCGCGCGCCCGATGTCGCGGGAGACGATCGCCGCGTACTCGTCGAGCAGGGCGGCGGCGTAGCGCTCGGACTGCGCGCGCACGGACGCGGTCATGATCGTCGAGCCGATGAAGGTCACCGCGGCCATCGCCACGACGAAGAGCAGACCCGAGAGCACGATGAGCTTCGAGCGAATTGAGAGGTTGGTGAACTGCACGTCGACCCCCTTGCAGCCGTGCTGGCGACGTCCGCATGGACGATGGGTAGTCTTATGATCGATCAGCGTTTCTCTTTGGTAAAACGTCCGCAGTACTTTGGGTTGCCCACCGCCCTGCGAGAGCACGAATGCGTCCCCCGTCTCGCGGCGGTATCTGGAGGTGCCGGAGACGAACTTGCTCTAGGATGAGGCGATCGCTCGAAGAGCCGCCGAGGAGCCCACCCCTTGCAGCCGCGCCCGCAAGCCGAGACCGCCACGGACGTGCGCCTCCTGCGCATCGCCACCGACCACCTCGCCCGGTTCGGGCCGCGGCGGCTCACCGTCACCGGCGTCGCCGAGGAGGCGGGGATGACGCATGCCAACGTCTACCGCTACTACCCGTCCAAGGCGGACCTGATCGACGCCGTCGCCGGGCAATGGCTGCGGGAGGTCGAGGACGCGCTCGCCGACATCGTCGACGGGCCGGACCCGGTCGCCGACAAGCTCGAACGCTTCGTCCTCGCCATCGCCCGCGCCTATCGGGACTGCGCGGTCGACAACCCGGCGATCTTCGACGTCTACGTCTCGGCGGTCGAGGCCTCGCGGGGGATCGCGCGCAAGCATCGCGGCCGGCAGCTGCGGCTGCTCGAGCGGATCCTCGAGGAGGGGATCGCCACCGACGCCTTCGCGCCGCGCGACCGCGAGCGGGCGATGGCCTTCGTCATCGATGCGGTGCAGCGCTTCGTGAACCCGGTGATGGTGCGCATCGACGTGCGCGTGCCGGCCACCGTGCTCGACCAGCGGCTCTCGACCATGCTCGACGTCGTCCTGCGCGCGTTGCATGCGGGCTGGGTTTGAACGCTCCGCGGGCGAGAGGAAAACATCAACCATGACGAATGGCGAAATTCGTAATCCGTCATTTCATCCCCACGGATGCCGCCGCCTCCCGGCCCGCTTCTGCGCCCGTGCGCCAAGTCGTTGAGCTGGCGGGCCTTTTCGCGACGCCTGCGCCTTCCGTCGGGTGCGCTCCCGCCGCGGATCGGACCAAGAGCCTAAGGTTTGCAACGGGTTGAACGCGAACGGCTCTTGGGGTTTAAGCACGCGGGATTCCGCGCCCGGCGTCAGCGACGCGAGAGGGCCGCGGCTCGACGGTCAACACCTGGAAGAGGCGTTTCCCTCATGGCACGCAAGAAGATCGCGCTCATCGGCGCCGGCCAGATCGGCGGCACGCTCGCCCACCTCGTCGGCCTCAAGGAGCTGGGCGACGTGGTCCTGTTCGACATCGCCGAGGGCGTGCCGCAGGGCAAGGGCCTCGACATAGCCGAGAGCGCGCCGGTGGACGGCTTCGACGCGGGCTACACGGGCACGCAGGACTACGCCGACATCGCCGGCGCCGACGTGGTGATCGTCACCGCCGGCGTGCCGCGCAAGCCGGGCATGAGCCGCGACGACCTGCTCGGCATCAACCTCAAGGTGATGAAGGCGGTGGGCGAGGGCATCAAGACGCACTGCCCGAACGCCTTCGTGATCTGCATCACCAACCCGCTCGACGCGATGGTGTGGGCGCTGCAGAAGTTCTCGGGCGTCCCCGCGAGCAAGATCGTCGGCATGGCCGGCGTGCTCGACTCGGCGCGCTTCCGCCACTTCCTCGCCGAGGAGTTCGACGTCTCCGTGGAGGACGTCACCGCCTTCGTGCTCGGCGGCCACGGCGACGACATGTGCCCGCTCGTGCGCTACTCGACCGTCGCCGGCATCCCGCTGCCCGACCTCGTGGCGATGGGCTGGACCACGCAGGAGAAGCTCGACGCCATGGTCGAGCGCACCCGCAAGGGCGGCGGCGAGATCGTCAACCTGCTCAAGACCGGCTCCGCCTTCTACGCGCCGGCGGCCTCCGCCATCGCCATGGCGGAGAGCTACCTCAAGGACAAGCGCCGGGTGCTGCCCTGCGCCGCCCATCTCACCGGCCAGTACGGCGTCTCCGACATGTTCGTCGGCGTGCCGATCGTGATCGGCGCGAACGGCGTCGAGAAGGTCGTCGAGGTCTCGTTCACGGCCGACGAGAAGGCGATGTTCGAGAAGTCGGTGGCCGCCGTGAAGTCGCTCGTCGAGGCCTGCAAGGGCATCGATCCGTCGCTGGCCTGACGCGTCTCCCGCGGCGCTCCCGAGGGGCGCCGCCGACCATTTCCGATCCCGAGAGAGGGTGGACCGATCTCATGAACATCCACGAATACCAGGGCAAGGCGCTTCTGAAGGAGTTCGGCGCGCCCGTCTCCCGCGGCGTCCCGATCTTCGAGGCCGGCCAGGCCGAGGCGGCGGCGCGTGAGCTCGGAGGCCCGCTGTGGGTCGTCAAGAGCCAGATCCACGCCGGCGGCCGCGGCAAGGGCAGGTTCAAGGAGGCCGCCGCCGGCGAGAAGGGCGGCGTGCGGCTCGCGAAGTCCATCGAGGAGGTGAAGCAGTTCGCCGCCGAGATGCTCGGCAACACCCTGGTGACGGCCCAGACCGGGCCCGAGGGCAAGCAGGTGAACCGCCTCTACATCGAGGACGGCTCGGACATCGAGAAGGAGTTCTACCTCTCCGCCCTCGTCGACCGCTCGACCGGCTTCGTCGCCTTCGTGGTCTCGACGGAGGGCGGGATGGACATCGAGGCGGTCGCCCACGACACGCCCGAGAAGATCGTCACGGTCACCGTCGACCCGGTCACCGGCCCGATGCCGCACCACGGCCGCACCGTGGCGAAGGCGCTCGGCCTATCCGGCGATCTCGCCAAGCAGGCGGCGGCGCTGATCGGCAAGCTGTATGGGCTCTTCGTCCAGAAGGACGTGGAGATGCTCGAGATCAACCCGCTGATCGTCACCAAGGACGGCCAGCTGCGCTGCCTCGACGCCAAGGTGTCGTTCGACTCGAACGCGATGTTCCGCCATCCCGAGGTCGCCGAGCTGCGCGACCTCACGGAGGAGGACGAGAAGGAGATCGAGGCCTCGAAGTACGACCTCGCCTACATCGCGCTCGACGGCACGATCGGCTGCATGGTCAACGGCGCCGGCCTCGCAATGGCCACCCTCGACATCATCAAGCTCTACGGCGAGGAGCCGGCGAACTTCCTCGACGTCGGCGGCGGCGCCAGCGAGGAGAAGGTCACCGCGGCCTTCAAGATCATCACCGCCGACCCGAACGTGAAGGGCATCCTCGTCAACATCTTCGGCGGCATCATGAAGTGCGACGTCATCGCGCGCGGCGTGATCGCGGCGGTGAAGGCGGTGGGCCTGCAGGTCCCGCTCGTCGTGCGTCTCGAGGGCACGAACGTCGAGGAAGGCAAGGAGATCATCCGCTCGTCCGGCCTCAACGTCATCCCCGCAGACGACCTCGACGACGCCGCCCAGAAGATCGTCAACGCCGTGCGCGGCGCGTGAGCCGAAGGACGCCCGATACCATGTCCATTCTCATCGACGCGAACACCAAGGTCATCTGCCAGGGCTTCACCGGCAAGAACGGGACCTTCCATTCCGAGCAGGCCATCGCCTACGGCACGAAGATGGTCGGCGGCACCTCGCCCGGGAAGGGCGGCTCGACGCATCTGGGCCTGCCCGTGTTCGACACCGTGCGCGAGGCGCGCGAGGCGACCGGCGCCGACGCCTCCGTCATCTACGTGCCGCCCCCGGGCGCCGCGGACGCGATCCTCGAGGCGGTCGACGCGGAGATCCCGCTCATCGTCTGCATCACCGAGGGCATCCCGGTCCTCGACATGGTGAAGGTCAAGCGCGCGCTCGCCGGCTCGCGGTCGCGGCTCGTCGGGCCGAACTGCCCGGGCGTCGTCACGGCGGGCGAATGCAAGATCGGCATCATGCCGGGCAACATCTTCAAGAAGGGCTCGGTGGGCATCGTCTCGCGCTCGGGCACGCTGACCTACGAGGCCGTGTTCCAGACCTCGAACGAGGGCCTCGGCCAGACGACCGCGGTCGGCATCGGCGGCGACCCGGTGAAGGGCACCGAGTTCATCGACGTGCTCGCGCACTTCCTCGCCGACGACGCCACGCAGTCGATCGTCATGATCGGCGAGATCGGCGGCTCGGCGGAGGAGGAGGCGGCGCAGTTCCTGGCGGACGAGGCGAAGCGCGGGCGCAAGAAGCCGATGGTCGGCTTCATCGCCGGCCGCACGGCGCCTCCGGGCCGCCGCATGGGCCACGCCGGCGCGATCATCTCCGGCGGCAAGGGCGGTGCCGAGGACAAGATCGCGGCGATGGAGGCGGCGGGCATCCGCGTGTCGCCCTCGCCCGCGCGCATCGGCAAGACGCTCGTCGACGTCCTGAAGGGCTGAGACGAGGCGCGTGGTTAACGCGAAGGAAGGGAGGCCGCGGTAGGATCCGCGACCTCCACTCGAAGGACCCGGCCGGGGCGCGCGCCCCGGGGGGAGGCCGGGTGAGGCAGCCGGGGGCGAGGCATCGCCCCCAAACGATCCCGGCGCGGAGCGCACCGCGCTGAACCGGACGAACGAAACGCCATGGCACGCCAGAACGACGCCAACGAAGGTTTCCTCCAGACCTCCTTCCTCTCGGGCACGAACGCGGCCTGGATCGAGGAGCTCTACGCCGCCTACACGCGCGACCCCCACGCGGTCGACGCGGAATGGCAGGCCTTCTTCGGCGCGATGAAGGAGGAGAGCGCCACCGTCGCCAAGAACGCCGAAGGCGCGTCCTGGAAGCGGCCGAACTGGCCGGTCCCGATGAACGGCGAGCTCGTGTCGGCGCTCGACGGCAACTGGATCGAGGTCGAGAAGCACGTCGGCGACAAGCTGAAGTCGAAGGCGCAGGCCAGGGGCGTCGAGATCAGCCAGGCCGAGGTGCAGCAGGCCACCCGCGATTCGTTGCGCGCGCTCATGATGATCCGCGCCTTCCGCATGCGCGGCCACCTGCACGCCAACCTCGACCCGCTCGGCTTCGAGAAGCGCGTCTCCGACGAGGAGCTCTCGCCGGCGCATTACGGCTTCGGGCCGGAGGACTACGACCGCAAGATCTTCCTCGACATGGTGCTCGGCCTCGAGTTCGGCACCGTGCGCGAGATCCTGGCGATCCTCGAACGCACCTATTGCCAGACGCTCGGCGTCGAGTTCATGCACATCTCCGATCCCGTGGAGAAGGCCTGGATCCAGGAGCGCATCGAGGGCCCCGACAAGGAGATCGCCTTCACCCGCGAGGGCAAGCGCGCCATCCTGAACAAGCTGGTCGAGGCCGAGGGCTTCGAGACCTTCCTCGACCGCAAGTACACCGGCACCAAGCGCTTCGGCCTGGACGGCGGCGAGTCGCTGATCCCGGCGCTCGAGCAGATCATCAAGCGCGGCGGCAACCTCGGCGTGAAGGAGATCGTGCTGGGCATGGCCCATCGCGGGCGGCTGAACGTGCTCACCCAGGTGATGGGCAAGCCGCACCGCGCGCTGTTCCACGAGTTCAAGGGCGGCTCCTTCGCCCCCGACGAGGTCGAGGGCTCGGGCGACGTCAAGTACCACCTCGGCGCCTCGTCGGACCGCTCCTTCGACGGCAACAACGTCCACCTGTCGCTGACGGCCAACCCCTCGCACCTCGAGATCGTCGATCCCGTGGTGCTCGGCAAGGTCCGCGCCAAGCAGGACCAGCACAAGTGCCCGCCGGACCTGCGCACGGCGGTGCTGCCGCTCCTGCTCCACGGCGACGCCGCCTTCGCGGGCCAGGGCGTCGTGGCCGAGTGCCTGGGCCTGTCGGGCCTGAAGGGTCACCGCACCGGCGGCTCGATCCACTTCATCATCAACAACCAGATCGGCTTCACCACGAACCCGCGCTACTCGCGTTCCTCGCCCTATCCCTCGGACGTGGCGAAGATGGTCGAGGCGCCGATCTTCCACTGCAACGGCGACGACCCGGAATCGGTCGTCTTCGCCGCCAAGGTCGCGACCGAGTACCGCCAGCGCTTCCAGAAGCCGGTCGTCATCGACATGTTCTGCTACCGGCGCTACGGCCACAACGAGGGCGACGAGCCGTCCTTCACCCAGCCGCGGATGTACAAGATCATCCGCGAGCATCCCTCGACGCTCGAGCTCTACGGCAGGAAGCTCGTCGGCGAGGGCGTCGTCACCGAGGCCGAGATCGAGGAGATGAAGACCTCGTTCCGCAAGCGCCTCGACGACGAGTTCGACACCGCCACCGCCTTCAAGCCCAACAAGGCCGACTGGCTCGACGGGCGCTGGGCCGGGCTCAAGGCGGTCAAGGAGGACGTCGACGATCCCCGCCGCGGCCGCACCGGCATCGAGCTCGACGCCTTCCGGCGCATCGGCGAGGCGCTCACCACCGTGCCCGAGGGCTTCGCCGTCCACCGCACGATCAAGCGCTTCCTCGAGAACCGCAAGAAGATGTTCGAGAGCGGCGAGGGCATCGACTGGGCGACCGCCGAGGCGCTCGCCTTCGGCTCGCTGCTGCTCGACGGCCACCGCGTGCGGCTCTCCGGCCAGGATTGCGAGCGCGGCACGTTCTCGCAGCGCCATTCCGTGCTCCTCGACCAGGAGACGGAGGAGCGCTACACGCCCTTGAACCACATCGCCGAGGACCAGGCGCACTACGAGGTCATCAACTCGATGCTCTCGGAGGAGGCGGTGCTCGGCTTCGAGTACGGCTACTCGCTGGCCGAGCCGAACGCGCTCACCCTCTGGGAGGCGCAGTTCGGCGACTTCGCCAACGGCGCGCAGGTCGTGTTCGACCAGTTCGTGTCGTCGGGCGAGCGCAAGTGGCTGCGTATGTCGGGCCTCGTCTGCCTCCTCCCGCACGGCTACGAGGGCCAGGGCCCGGAGCACTCCTCGGCGCGGCTCGAGCGTTTCCTGCAGATGTGCGCGGAAGACAACATGCAGGTCGCCAACGTCTCGACGCCGGCGAACTACTTCCACATCCTGCGCCGGCAGCTCAAGCGCGAGTTCCGCAAGCCGCTGATCCTGATGACGCCCAAGAGCCTGCTCCGCCACAAGCGCTGCGTCTCGACGGCGGAGTATTTCGGGCCGGACTCCGCCTTCCACCGCATCCTGCACGACGACGCGCACTACGGCGTCGGCGACATCCAGCTCGTGCGCGACGACAAGATCCGCCGCGTGGTGCTGTGCTCGGGCAAGGTCTACTACGACCTGTTCGAGGAACGCGAGAAGCGGGGCGTCAACGACGTCTACCTCCTGCGCGTGGAGCAGCTCTACCCGTTCCCGCTCAAGTCGCTGCAGCAGGAGCTCTCGCGCTTCAAGAACGCCGACGTGGTCTGGTGCCAGGAGGAGCCCAAGAACATGGGCTCCTGGACCTTCGTCGAGCCCTATCTCGAGTGGGTGCTGCGGCACGCCGGATCGAAGGTGTCGCGTCCGCGCTACGCCGGGCGCCCGGCCTCCGCCGCCACCGCCACGGGCCTGATGTCGAAGCACCTCCACCAGCTCCAGGCCTTCCTCGACGAGGTCTACGCCGGCTGACGCCGGCGCCTTCGCCCGCCGCCCCGCGCGGCGGGCGCTCCCGCCCCCCCTCTCCCGTCCGATGAAGCGACCCGAACCGATGGCCACTGAGATCCGCGTCCCCACCCTCGGCGAATCCGTCAGCGAGGCGACGATCGCCCGCTGGTACAAGAAGCCCGGCGAGGCCGTCTCCGCCGACGAGCCCCTCGTCGAGCTCGAGACCGACAAGGTCACGCTCGAGGTGCCCGCGCCGGTCTCCGGCGTGATCGCCGAGATCGCGCAGGCCGAAGGCGCGACCGTGGAGCCGGGCGGCGTGCTGGGCACGATCGACGAGGGCGGATCGGCGACGGCCGCGCCCAGGTCGGACGAGAAGAAGGCGGACGAGAAGAAGGTCGAGGAGAAGAAGGCGGAGGAGAAGCCCGCCGCGGCTCCCGCCACCTCCACCCAGGGCTACGGCAACGCGCCGAAGACCGGGCTCGCCACCGAGGACCACGGCCCGGCGGTCGGCCGCCTCGCCCGCGAGAGCGGCGTCGATCCCGCCCAGGTCGCGGCTTCGGGCAAGGACGGGCGCGTCACCAAGGGCGACATGCTCGCCGCCATCGCGGGCGGGGGTGCGACGGCTCCCGCGGCTCCGGCCCCCGCGCCCGCCCAGATGCGCGCCCCCTCGGCACCGGACGACGCCTCGCGCGAGGAGCGCGTGCGCATGACGAAGCTGCGCCAGACCATCGCGCGCCGCCTCAAGGACGCGCAGAACACCGCCGCCATGCTGACGACGTTCAACGACGTCGACATGTCGGCCGTGATGGAGATGCGCAAGACCTACAAGGACGTGTTCGAGAAGAAGCACGGCGTGAAGCTCGGCTTCATGGGCTTCTTCACCAAGGCCTGCGTGCAGGCGCTCAAGGAGCTCCCGGCCGTCAACGCCGAGATCGACGGCACCGACATCGTCTACAAGAACTACTACCACGTCGGCATCGCTGTCGGCACGGAGAAGGGCCTCGTCGTGCCGGTGGTGCGCGACGCCGACACGATGTCGATCGCCGAGATCGAGAAGCAGATCGGCGTCTACGGCAGGAAGGCGCGCGACGGCAAGCTCTCCATCGACGAGATGCAGGGCGGCACCTTCACGATCACCAACGGCGGCATCTACGGCTCGCTGATGTCCACGCCGATCCTCAACGCGCCCCAGTCCGGCATCCTCGGCATGCACCGCATCGAGGAGCGCCCCGTCGTGCGCGGCGGCCAGGTCGTGGTGCGCCCGATGATGTATCTCGCGCTCTCCTACGACCACCGCATCGTCGACGGCAAGGAGGCGGTGACCTTCCTCGTGCGCGTGAAGGAGGCGCTGGAGGATCCGGCGCGGCTCGTTTTGGATCTCTGAGGGGTGGCGTGCGCGCCTGGGCGCGGGCAATGAGGACGGCATCGACAGCCGTCCTCGCATCCGCGCGGCCGACCCGAACCACTCGCCCGACGCGGGCTCAACGACGCTACACGAACGCATTTCAGGGGGCCTCATGTCCTACGATCTCGTCATCATCGGCACCGGCCCGGGCGGATACGTCTGCGCCATTCGCGCGGCGCAGCTCGGGCTGAAGACCGCCGTCGTCGAGAAGCGCAAGGCGCATGGCGGCACCTGCCTCAACGTGGGCTGCATCCCCTCGAAAGCGCTGCTGCACGCCTCGCACCTCTACGAGGAGGCCGCGCACCATTTCGATGCCTTCGGCATCGAGGTCGGCACGCCGAAGCTCGACCTGAAGAAGATGCTCGCCTTCAAGGACCAGGCGATCGAGGGCAACACAAAGGGCGTCGAGTTCCTGCTGAAGAAGAACAAGATCGACGCCCATCACGGCACCGGCCGGATCGTCGCCCCGGGCAAGGTCGAGGTGACCACCGAGGACGGGTCCACGTCCACGCTCGAGACGAAGAACATCGTCGTCGCCACGGGCTCGGAGGTGGTCTCCCTGCCGGGCATCGAGATCGACGAGAAGAAGATCGTCTCCTCCACCGGCGCCCTCGATCTCGAGCAGGTGCCGGGGCACCTCGTGCTGATCGGCGGCGGCGTGATCGGCCTCGAGCTCGGCTCGGTCTGGCGCCGGCTCGGCGCCAAGGTGACGGTGATCGAGTATCTCGACCGCATCCTCGCGGGCATCGATCTCGATACGGCAAAGCAGTTCCAGCGCATCCTCGGCAAGCAGGGGATGGAGTTCAAGCTGTCCTCCAAGGTCACCAAGGCCGTGGCGACGGACGCCGGCGTCACGCTGACCGTCGAGCCCGCCAAGGGTGGCGAGGCGCAGACGGTCGAGGCCGACGTCGTCCTCGTCGCGGTCGGGCGTCGCCCCTACACCGACGGGCTCGGCCTCGACGAGGTCGGCGTGGCCCGGGACGAGAAGGGTCGCGTCGTCACGGACGCGCACTACGCCACCAACGTGCCGGGCATCTGGGCCATCGGCGACGTCATCGTCGGCCCGATGCTCGCCCACAAGGCCGAGGACGAGGGCGTGGCGCTCGCGGAGCAGCTCGCCGGCAAGGGCGGGCACGTGAACTACGGCGTCATTCCCAACGTGGTCTACACCTATCCGGAAGTCGCCGCGGTGGGTGCCACCGAGGAGGACCTGAAGGCGGCCGGCGTCGCCTACAACGTCGGCAAGTTCCCCTTCACGGCCAACGGCCGTGCCAAGGCGAACCTGATGACGGACGGCTTCGTCAAGATCCTCGCCGATGCGAAGACCGACCGGGTCCTCGGCGCCCACATCGTCGGGCCGGAGGCCGGCAACCTGATCCACGAGATCGCGGTGGCGATGGAGTTCGGCGCCTCCTCCGAGGACGTGGCCCGCACCTGCCACGCCCACCCGACGCTGGCCGAGGCGGTGAAGGAAGCCGCGCTCGCGGTGGAGAAGCGCGCGCTCCACATGTGAGCGCGCCGGACCGGCGTCGCGGTCGTCCCTCAGGGACGCACGCACTCTGGTGATGCCGGCCGCCGACCTTCTCCCCTCCCCCTCGTGGGGAGGGGCGGCGGTGGGGGGCGTGCAGATCCATCTCGACGCACATGCCGGGCGCCCGCGCGGCGCGAACGGCTCCGCGATGCACCACGTCGCACCACGTCCTGATCCGTTCCCTTCGGGACACTGTCTCCCGGAGGTCGAGCGGAAGCTCGCGCAGTGGCACCGCGTCGATCGGGAGTCGGGTGTGAGGCGCCGAGCAAGCAATCGCCTGGAGCCCTGCATTCGCGGCGAGGTCGTTCTACACGCCCCACACCCCCAACCCCTCTCCACGAGGGAGAGGGGAGCGCGTCGGCGGATGTTCCGCGACGCTGCGCCGACCTTCGCGCCTCACCCCACCCGGATGTGCCCCACCTCCCCCGTCACCGCCGCGTCGAGCGCCTCCTCGTAGCCGGCGTCCGCGTAGCGGATGACGCCGAGCGCGGTGTCGTTCGTCAGCGCGCGGTCGAGGCGGCGATCCGCGGCCTCGGTCCCGTCGGCGATCACGGTGACGCCCGCCGACGTCATGAAGCCGGCATAGCCGCCCCCGCCCGAGTGGATCGCCACGAGGTCGGCGCCGGACGCGCACAGCGCCATGGCGTCGAGAAGCGGCCAGTCGGCGATGGCGTCCGAGCCGTCCTTCAGGTTCTCCGTCATGATCCGCGGATGCGCCATCGATCCCGCGTCGAGGTGGTCGCGCGAGAAGGCGATCGGCCCCTCGAGCCGGCCCTCGGCCACGAGCCGGTTCACCGCGCGGGCGAGGCGGGTGCGCTCGCCGTGACCGAGCCACGCGATGCGCGCCGGCAGGCCCTCGAAGGGGACGTGCGCGCGGGCGAGCGCGATCCAGTTCGTGACGATGCGGTCGTCGGGGAACATCGCGAGCACCAGGTCGTCGATCACCCGGATGTCCTCGGGCGCGCCCGAGAGCGCCATCCAGCGGAACGGGCCGATGGCGCGGCAGAACAGCGGGCGCAGGTAGGCTTCCGTGAAGATCGGGATGTCGTAGGCGTCGGCCACCCCGCCGTCGACGGCGTGGGAGCGGATCAGGTTGCCGTTGTCGAACACCTCCGCCCCGCGCGCCTGGAAGGTCAGCATCGCCCGCACGTGCTCGACGATCGAGGCGCGGCTCTCGCGCATCAGCCGCTCGGGGTCCGCCGTTCGCAGCCGTCGCACCTCGTCGAGGGGGATGCCGCGGGGCACGTAGCCGAAGACGAGGTCGTACGCGGCCGTCTGGTCGGTGACCACGTCGGGGGTGATGCCGCGCCGGGCGATCTCCGGGTAGACGTCGGCGGCGTTGCCGACGAGGCCCACCGACAGCGGGCGCTTCTCGGCGACCGCCGCGTCGATCATGGCGAGCGCCGCGTCGAGGTCGGGCGCGATCTCCTCGAGATAGCCGATGCGCTTGCGGGTCTCGGCGCGGGCGGGGTCGACCTCGACGCACAGGATCGCGGCCTTCGCCATGCGCCCGGCGAGCGGCTGCGAGCCGCCCATGCCGCCGAGCCCGGCGGTGAGCACGAAGCGGCCCGCGAGATCGCCCGAGAAGCGCGTCTGCGCGATGCGCATGAAGATCTCGTAGGTGCCCTGGATCACCCCCTGCGAGCCGATGTACTGCCAGCAGCCCGCGGTGAGCCCGCCCCAGGCCACGAGGCCCTTCCGCTCCAGCTCGTAGAAGACCTCGGCCTTCGCCCATTGGCCGACGATGTTGCAGTTCGCCATGATCACGAGCGGCGCGTCGGCGTGCGTCCTCAGGAGCCCGACCGGCTTGCCCGACTGGACGACGAGCGTCTGGTCCTCGTCCATGGACACGAGCGTCTCGACGATGGCGCGGTGCGCCGGCCAGGAGCGCGCCGCCTTGCCGAGCGCGGCGTAGACGACGAGCTCGTCGGGGTTCTCGCCCACCGCCAGCACGTTCTCGAGGAGCCGCAGCAGCGCCTCCTGACGCCAGCCTCTGGCGCGCAGCTCGGGGCCGCCGGGAATCGGGAAGCGCGGGTGGCGGGGGTTCTCGCTGGGCATCGGGTCGCTCCCGGGCGGATCGCGCGGCGGGCGCGCGTTCGGGGGGCAGGGTAGCCGGCCGATGATAGCCGCTCCGCCGCCCCGCGTCGCGCGGCGCGAACGCGCCGTCAGGTCTCCACGAGGCCCGTCGTCTCGCCGGAGGCGCGGGAATCCGGGCGGCCGTGGGGGAGGCCCAGATAGTCCTGCGAGGCCATCTCGACGAGCCGCGACACCGTGCGGTCGAACTCGAAGGCCTCGCGGCCGTGCGTCGCCGTGTAGAGCCCCGGCGGCGGCGCCTCGGCGGTGGCGAGCACTTTCACCCGCTCGTCGTAGAGCGCGTCGACGAGGGTGATGAAGCGCTTGGCCTCGTTGCGCTTGGCCTGGTCCATCACCGGGACGCCCTCGATCATCACGGTGTGGAAGTCCCGCGCGATGGCGAGGTAGTCCGACGCGCCGAGCGGGCGCTCGCACAAATCGGCGAAGCCGAAGCGCGCCACGCCCGCCGCCGCCTGCGGCACGGCCACCGCGCGCCCCTTCACCGCGATCGTCATCGGCTCGCCGCGCGCGCGCCCGGTGAGCGCCTTGAAGGCGCGGTCGAGGGCGGCGCGGCCGGCCGCATCGGCGGGCACGTGCCAGGTCTCGGCTCCCGAGAGCTTCTCGAGCCGGAAGTCCGTGCGCGCGTCGAGGCGCACAACCGCCATGCGCGCCTCGATCATGCCGATGAACGGCTCGAACAGCGCGCGGTTGAGCCCCCCCTCGTACAGCCGCCGCGGCTCGACGTTGGAGGTGGCGACGACCGTGACGCCCTCCGCGAACAGCGCCTTGAACAGCCGCCCGAGGATCATCGCGTCGGCGATGTCGGTGACGGTGAACTCGTCGAAGCAGAGCACCCAGCTCTCCTCCGCGATGGCCTTCGCCACCGGCGCGATCGGGTCGTCGCCCTTCACGCGCCCGGCCTTGAGGTCCTGCCGGAAGGCGTGGATGCGCCCGTGCACGTCGGCCATGAAGGCGTGGAAATGCGCCCGGCGCTTGCGGCGCACCTGCAGGGTCTCGAAGAAGAGATCCATCAGCATGGTCTTGCCGCGCCCGACGGATCCCCAGACGTAGAGCCCCTCGACGGGCTCGCGCGCCGCCTGGCGGCGCCCGAACAGCCACCCGAGCGCGCTCCCCTTGCGCGCCAGCCGCCGCTCCGCGAGCGCCGCCGAAAGAGCATCGAAGCGCCGCAGGAGCCCCACCTGCGCGGGATCCCGCTCGATCGCGCCCGACGCCACGCGCGCCTCGTAGGCGCGGGACACGGGACGCTTCGGATCGGGAAGGGGCACGGGCTTGCTCACGGGGGAGGGCTTTAGCGCCGCGCGCGGGCGGGTTCAATGGGGAAGGGGGTGGGGAACGCCGGGGGAGGCGGGGTGTTCAGCGGCGCTCGGGATCCGCGGCCCCTCGCGACGAGAGCGCCGGCTGCGGACTCGAGCGGCGCCGTCGTCCATCCTGCCCGCGTGCCGGAGGCACTCGAGCCGTCGTGCCCCCCGCAAATATCCCCGCCCCACCCCCTTCCCCCCGCCCCCGGCCCCCATTACATTCTCCAGTGCGGGGCTGTGGGGTTCGTCAGGAGGACTTTTCCCCGGGGCCTTATCGATCTCGAAGGGAGCTGTCCCTGACCCGGTCCGTGGACCGGGACATACGGCGCCCACCTACTGTGTAGGTATCCCGGGATCGACTCTCCAACGGCTTTCGCGGCTCCGCACCGAATGATCGCATGACGCGCCACTCCCCCGACCAAGAGCCTCCCGGCGAGGCCGCTCCCGGGGTTCGGGTCCCCGGCAAGCCGGCGCTGCGTGCCGAGGGCCTCGCCAGGCGCGACGCGCTCGCGCCCGCCGCGCGGGAAGAGGCGGCGCGGCGGCTCGTGCACACGCTCCTCTCCCTGCCGGAGCTCGCGGGCGTGGGGGTGATCGCGGGCTACTGGCCGTTGCGCTCCGAGCTCGACCCGCGCCCCGCCCTGGTGGCGCTCGCCGAGCGCGGGCATCGCATCGCGCTGCCCGTCGTGGCGGAGCCCTCCCTCGTCTTCCGCGCCTGGACGCCCGGCACGCCGCTCGTGCGCGGGCCGTTCGGCGTCGAGGCGCCGGGGCCCGAGGCGCAGGTACTGCATCCCCAGGCGCTGCTCGTGCCGCTCTCGCGCTTCGACCGCGCCCGCCATCGCATCGGCTACGGCAAGGGGCACTACGACCGGGCGCTCGCCGCGCTCGAGCGGGCGGGGCCGGTGATCGCGATCGGGGTGGCGTTTTCCGTCCAGGAGGCGCAAACAATTCCCGCCGAGGATCACGACCGGCGGCTCGACCTGGTCGTGACCGAGGCGGAGACGATCCGCGCGCCGCACGGGGCGGCCGCGGCGCGGGAGGCCTGAGCGCATGCGCATCCTCTTCCTCGGCGACGTGGTCGGCCGGCCCGGGCGCCAGGCGGTGGCCGAGGAGCTGCCGCGCCTGCGCGCGCGCTGGAAGCTCGACTGCGTCGTGATCAACGGCGAGAACGCCGCGGGCGGCTTCGGCATCACCGAGGCGATCTGCGACGAGCTCCTCGGCGCGGGCGCCGACGCGATCACGCTCGGCAACCATTCCTTCGACCAGCGCGAGGCCCTCGTCTTCATCGAGCGGCAGGACAAGCTCCTGCGTCCCGCGAACTACCCCGCCGGCACGCCGGGCCGCGGCGCCACCCTGGTCGAGACGCCGGACGGCGCGCGCGTCCTCGTCGTCAGCGTCATGGGCCGGATCTTCATGGACGCGCTCGACGACCCCTTCGCCGCCGTCGAGCGTGCGCTCTCCGACTGCCCGCTCGGCGCCGCCGCGGACGCGATCGTCGTCGACATGCACGCCGAGGCGACGAGCGAGAAGCAGGCGATGGGCGTGTTCTGCGACGGCCGCGCGAGCCTCGTCGTCGGCACCCACACGCACGTGCCCACGGGCGACCACCGCATCATGCCCGGCGGCACGGCCTACATGTCGGACGCCGGCATGTGCGGCGACTACGATTCCGTGCTCGGCATGGCCAAGGACGAGCCGCTGCGGCGCTTCCTGCAGAAGACGCCCGGCGCGCGGCTGGAGACCGCATCCGGCCCCGGCGCGCTCTCGGGCGTGGCGGTGGAGACCGATCCGCGCACCGGGCTCGCCGTGAGGGTCGCCGCCGTGCGGATCGGCCCGCATCTCGACGAAACCCGGCCGGCCTTCTGGGATTGACCCGTACGTGACCCCGATGAACGTGCACGACGAGAGCGACCGCGCCGAGAAGCGCCTCCAGGAGGAGCCTCCGCAGGAGGGGCGCCTCCAGGAGGAGCGCACCGCGGCCCCGGGTGGGGATCCCGCCTCGGATTCACACCCCGAGGCACACTCCGAGGCGCATGCGGCCGAGCGCCGCCGGCGCGTGCGCGAGGCGATCGAGCGGCTCCAGCAGCGCCGCGCCGAGCGCCGCGCCGCCAAGGCCGCGCGGCTCGCCGCGGAGGCCGACACGCCGCAGGCCAAGCGCGCCCGGGCCCTGCACGCGGCCATGGAGCACAAGCGCATCTCGCTCGTGCTGCGCGCCGTCATCGACACCGCGGAGGGCGAGCGCATCTCCATCCGCGAGATCGTCGAGGCCTTCGGCGAGCGCGCCTTCGGCTTCGTCATCATCCTCTTCTCGCTGCCGAACTGCATCCCGGCGCCGCCGGGCATGAACTCGGTCTTCGGCCTGCCGGTGCTCCTCTTCGCCGTGCAGATGGCGATGGGCAAGAGCCGTCCCTGGCTGCCGCGCTGGCTGATGGACAAGACCTTCGCGGTCACCACCTTCCGGCGGATCATCGACGTCGCCGAGCCGCGCCTGCGCTGGGTGGAGAACCTCTGCCGGCCGCGCTACGCCGCGCTGTTCGGTCCCCGGGGCGACCGCCTGATCGGCGTCTTCGCCATCCTGCTCGCCGTGTGCGTGATCATCCCCCTGCCCGGCACGAACTTCGTGCCCTCGATCGCGCTCGTCGTCCTCGCCATCGCCATCATGCAGGAGGACGGCGTGATGCTCGCCATCGGCGGCCTGCTCGGCCTCGCCGGCATGGCCTACACGATCGGCCTGTCCTGGGCTATCGTCGGGGTGGCGCTGTTCGCGGCGCAGAAGGCGGTGGGGATGTGAGGGCCGGGGGCGGCGGGGTCGCGCCTGGGAGGCCGACGCGCACCGTCCGCGCAGCCCCCTACTCAATGCGTCAGCCGCAGCCGCGCGATCTGGCCGCCGATGTCGCGCATCGCATCCCCCAGCGCGGCCGCGTCGCCGGCATCGTAGAAGGCGCCGCCCGTCTGCGCGGAGCAGCCTTCGAGGATCGACTTGACGGTGGGATCGGTCACCTCGAAGGCGATCGTGAACAGCGTGATGGCGGAGGCGCCGTCCGCGGCGAGGTTGCGGCAGGTCTCGCGCATGATCTCGTTCGCCGCGTCGCCGTCGTGCCCGTCGTGCTTCGGGTAGGTCGCCGAGCGCGTGTTCTGCCCATCGGTGACGAGCACCATGTAGCGCCGCACCGTCGCGCCGGCGCCGCTCTCGCGCGCGGCGATCGGCGCATGGGGCGAGAGGGCGCGCCAGCCCCAGATCAGGCCCGCGGGGATGTAGGTCTCGCCGTCCGTCTCGAGCGCCCGGATGTGCGCCTTCGCGGTGGCGAGATTGCTCGTCGGCTCGAGGATCGGCGAGCCGCAGCTCACGTTCATGAGGCCGGGGATGCGGCTGGCGTAGTTGGCGTCGCGGGTGTCGTCGGGCGTGTCGCGCGAGCCGACGCAGCCCCGCCAGCGCACCCAGCCGCCGCCGCGGGTGCGGCATTGCTCGACCATCCGGTCGCCGTGGACCGGCGTGCAGCGCTCGACCCAGCGCGCCGGCCGCGCCGAGCTGCCGCACTCGTAGGCGCGCCCGTCGTCCCAGCAGGTGCGCGAGCTCGCGGACCGGGCGGGCTCGAACTCCTGCCGGCATTGCCGGTCGACCACCTCGGGCTTCATCTCGCACGTCGTCGTCTGCGGCGTCTGGTGGTCGGAGGGCACGTCGAGCCAGGTCCGGCTCCGGTTCCCCAGGCCGACATTGACGTATTGCCCGAAGGGCACGACCGAGACGCGAACCTGGTCGGGGGCGGCCCGGCGCGCCGCGATGTCGTCGATGAGCTGCGTGGTCGTGCGCTTGAGGACCGCGAGGCGGTCGCCGGCCATGGACCCCGTCGTGTCGAGCACGAAGGCGATGTCGAACTGCTCGTCGCGCCCGGTGGCGGCCTGCGCCTCGACCGAGACGTCGATGGTACGGATGCCGACCACGTTCAGGAGGGAGGTCGGCGCGTCCGCCGAGAGCGTGACGCGCACCGCGACCTCGACGCCGTTCTCCACGACGGGCGCGATGTCGGACCGCCAGGCGAGGCCGGGATGCGCCCGGAGCTGCTCGCCGAGCACCGCGAGCGCCTCGCTCCTGCGCTCCTCGAAGTCCTCGTCGCCCTGCGCGGCGACCAGCGCCGCGGAATCGACCGCCTTCTGCAGCTCGCCGCGCAGCTCGACCGCCCGGCCGTAATCGACCGTCGTGCCGGCGATGCCGATCAGCGGAACGAGGACGAGCGCGACCGCGACCACGACACCGCCGCGCCGATCCCGCCCGAAGCCGCTCCAGCACCTGCTCCAGGAGTTGCCCGACGAGTTGCCCGACGAGTTGCCCGACGCGTTGCCCGACGCGTTGCCGCTGGTCTCGAGCCTGTTCGAGGCACGCATGCTTCCGCCCCTTCCCGTGTACGACATGCGGGAGAGAGTGCAGCGGGACATCTTACCCCGAGTTGAATCTCGTGGCGCATGCGGCGCGACGCGCGTGCCGATGGTTAACCCGGCCTTCATCGATGGCGCGCCGGCCGGCTCGGCGGCGCGCGCACCCCGCTCGACAAGCCCCGCCTTCCCCGCCTATATCAGCCCTCCAGCGACACCACGGATCCCATCACCCGAGGACGCCGCGCCCCGTACCGGGCGCCGCGCGAGGACGGACGATCGCATGGCCGGGCACAGCCAGTTCAAGAACATCATGCACCGCAAGGGGCGCGTCGATGCGCAGCGCTCCAAGCTCTTCTCCAAGCTCGCCCGCGAGATCACCGTCGCGGCGAAGATGGGCCTGCCGGACCCCGCGATGAACCCGCGCCTGCGCGCGGCGATCCTCGCGGCCAAGGCGCAGTCCATGCCCAAGGACAACATCGAGCGCGCGATCAAGAAGAGCCAGGGCGGCGACGCGGAGAGCTACGAGGAGATCCGCTACGAGGGCTACGGCCCCGGCGGCGCGGCGCTGATCATCGAGGCGATGACGGACAACCGCAACCGCACCGCCTCCGACATCCGCTCCTCCTTCACGAAGTCCGGCGGCAACCTCGCCGAGACGGGCGCGGTGGCCTTCATGTTCGACCGCGTCGGCGTCGTCGAGTACGGGCCGGAGGTCGGCGACGCCGACGCCATGCTCGAAGCGGCGATCGAGGCGGGCGCCGACGACGTCGTCACCTCCGAGGCCGGCCACGAGGTCTATTGCGCCGATACCGCCCTCGGCGACGTGACGAAGGCCCTCGAGGAGCGCTTCGGCGAGGCCCGCCGCTCGGCCCTGATCTGGAAGGCGCAGACCGCGGTCGCCGTCGACGACGAGACCGGCGAGAAGCTGATGAAGCTCATGGAGACGCTCGAGGACCACGACGACGTCCAGAACGTCTACGCCAACTTCGAGCTCTCCGAGGCCCTGATGGAGAAGCTCTCCGCCTGAGGCGGTGGGATCTTCTCCGAGGGTCCATCCGGGCGTTCTCCGTCCCCGCGTCATCGCGCCGTCTCGGATGAGCGCCGCGGCCCGGCTCACGGGTCCGCGTTCGGGTGAGCGGGCGCGTCACCGCGCCTCGCGCAGCTCCGCGAGGTCCGCGCGGCGGACGGCGCCGAGCGCGATCGCGGCGGCGGCGTAGGCGCCGGCGCCGGTGATGCAGGCGAGCACGAGGAAGAGGTGCGGCGCGTCGTCGGCGCCTCCAGCCCAAGTCCCAGTCCCGGTCCAAGTCCCGGTCCAAGCCCACGTCCACGTCCGCAGGAGCATCAGCCAGCCGGCCATGACCGCGCAGGCGACGACGATCCGCGCCAGCCGGTCGCCGAGACGCCGGTCCGGGCGCCAGGCCTCGGCGCGGGCGGCGACGGCGGCGAGCACCAGCGCGTGGGCGAGGAGGCCCGCCGCGACGGCGAGCCCGAGGCCGAGCGGGCCGAGCGCAGCCACCAGCGGGCCACCGCAGGCGAGGGTCGCGATCACCCCCGCCGCCGTGGCGGCGAGGCCGGGGCGCACGCGCTCGCGGGCGAAGCCGCCCTGCTGCAGGATCTTGCCCGCCGCCGCGACGGGAAGGCCGAGCGCGAGGCCCGTCAGCACGGCCGCCGTCGCGTCCACGTCGGCGGCGTCGAAGGCGCCGCGGGCGAAGAGCACGGCGACGATCGGCTCGGCCAGAACCACGAGGGCGGTGGCGGCGGGGAGCGTCACGAGGAAGGCCGCCTCGAGCGCCCGGTTCTGCGCCCGCGCGAGGCCGGCGGCGTCGCCCGCGCGCACCCGCGCGGCCAGCCGCGGCAGCAGCACCGCCGTCGCCGCGGTGGCGACGAG
>NZ_JBQTCJ010000036.1:0-50537 GCF_052380005.1 Salinarimonas sp. NSM | reverse complement strand
GCCGTCGCCGCCGTGCTGACCGCGACCGCCCTGCGCTTCGCCCCCGCCGCCTCCGGCGCGCTCCTCGCCGCCATCGTCGTCGCCGGCGCGCTCGCGACCTGGCCGCTCGCCTGGGAGATGGCGGGCGAGCCGCAGCGCCTCGTCCCCGGCGGCGTCGCGCGCACCCCCTGGCCGGAGGCGCTGGGGACCTTCCTCGCCTTCGCCGTCCTGGCGGCGTCGGCGATCGCGGCCGCGTCGGGCCTGAGGCTCGTGCGCGGGGCTGCGCTGCCGCGCCTGCCCGCCGCGGCGCTCGCCGCCGCCGCTTCGGGCGCACCGCTCCTCGTGCTGGTCACCGTCTACTGGGTCCTCACCGACGCCTTCCGCAGCCTCGACGCCGCCCCCTTAGTGCCCTTCGCGGCGGTCGCGGCCGGTCTCGCCCTCGCCTATGCCGGCATCGCCGCATGGCTCCGGCCGCGGCTCGCGGGGGAGGACGGGGAGACGCCGGGGCGCCTGCTCCTGGCCGGCAGCGCCGCGGCGGCGCTCGCGGCGCTCTCCGCCGGCCTCGTCTTCACCCTCGACCGTGGCTCGCTGACGGTGGCGCTGGCGCTCTCGGCGCTCGGCAGCGCGTGGGTCGCGGACCGCACCGGCATCGCGACGCTCAGATGGGCGGTGGGCGTGCTGGGCGTCGTCGTGCTCGCGCGCCTCGTCGCCGATCCCGTCCTCGCGGACGATCCCGGCCGCATGATCCTCCTCAACTGGCTCCTCGTGGGCTACGGCGCGCCGGCGGTCTCCTTCGCTCTGGCGGCGCGGCTCCTCGACCGCACGCGGCGCGACGGCGTTTCGCGTTTCGCCGAGAGCCTCGCCTTCGTGCTCGGCGCCTTCCTCGTCTTCTTCCAGATCCGCCACGCCCTCCACGGTGGCGACCCGCTGGCGCAGGCGACGGACCACGTCGAGATCGGCCTTCTCGCCACCGCCTCCCTCGCCTTCTCGGTCCTCGCGACGCGCCTCGACCTCGCCCGCCGCGACCCCGTCACCGGCATCGCGAGCCTCGCTTTCGCGGTTGTCTCGCTCGCGCTCGTCGCGCTGGGCCTCGGGCTCGGCGCGAATCCGCTGCTCACCGACGAGCCGATCACGGGTGTCGCGATCCTCAACGACCTCCTCCTCGCCTACGGCCTGCCCGCGGCCCTCGCGGCCGTGCTGGCGATCGCCGCCCGCGGGGTGCGGCCGCCCTGGTTCGTCGCCGCCGCCGGCTGGCTCTCCCTGGCCCTCGGCGTCGCCTGGATCGGCCTCGCCATCCGGCATGCGGCGCTCGGTCCCCGGATCGGCCTCGACCGGCCGGCCACGGAGGGCGAGATGTGGGCCTACTCGGCGGCGCTGATCGCGCTCGCGCTCGCGGCCCTCGCCGTGGGCTTCCTGCGCGACTCGCGGCGCGCGCGGCTCGTGGCCATGGCGTTCCTGGCGGCTGCGGTGGCGAAGGTCTTCCTCGTCGACCTCGCCAATCTCGAGGGCGTGCTGCGCGCGGTCTCCTTCATCGGGCTCGGCCTCGCCCTCGTGGGCATCGGCCTCGTCTGGCAGCGTCTGCTGGCCCGGCGTCCCGCGCCGGAAGAGCCGGGCGCGTAGGCGAGGCGCATCGGGACGACGACGGCGCGGGGTCTGGATCGGCGCGCGTCGATCGCTATGCTGCCGGCCACGCACCCATCCCCATCCGTCACGGGAGATCGCATGACCATCGCCGTCGAGACCGTCGAGACGACCCCCTTCCCGGACCAGAAGCCCGGCACGTCCGGCCTGCGCAAGAAGACCGCGGTGTTCCGCCAGCCGCACTACGTCGAGACCTTCGTCCAGGCGATCCTCGACGGCGTGCCCGACAAGCCGGCTGCGACGCTCGTGGTGGGCGGAGACGGGCGGTATCTCGTGCGCGAGGTCGTGCAGATCATCGTGCGCATGGCGGCGGCGAACGGCGTCGGGCGCCTCGTCGTCGGCGCCGAGGGCCTGCTCTCGACCCCCGCCGCCTCGGGCCTGATCCGCGCGCGCAGCGCCGCCGGCGGCATCGTGCTCTCGGCGAGCCACAATCCCGGCGGCCCGGACGGTGATTTCGGCATCAAGTTCAACGTCTCCCACGGCGGTCCCGCGCCGGAGAGCGTGACCCGCGCGATCCACGAGCGCGCGAGCGCCATGCGGGCCTACCGCATCGCCCGCGCGCCGGATCTCGACCTCGGCTCGCTCGGAGAGACCCGGCTCGGCGACACCATCGTCGAGATCGTCGACCCCGTCGCCGACTATGCCGAGCTGATGGGGCGGTTCGTCGATCTCGACGCCATCGCCGGCCTGTTCGCCCGCGGCTTCCGCATGCGCTTCGACGCGATGAGCGCGGTCACCGGCCCCTATGCCACGGCGATCCTCGAGGAGCGGCTCGGCGCGCCGGCGGGAACCGTCGTCAACGGCACGCCGCTCCCCGATTTCGGCGGGCACCACCCCGACCCGAACCCGGTCCACAACGCCGAGCTCGTAGCGCTGATGACGGGCCCCGACCGGCTCGACTTCGCGGCGGCGTCCGACGGCGACGGCGACCGCAACATGATCGTCGCGCCGGGCATGTTCGTCACGCCGAGCGATTCGCTCGCGATCCTCGCGGCGCACGCGCACCTCGCCCCGGGCTACGCGAACGGCATCGCCGGCGTCGCCCGCTCGATGCCGACGAGCCGGGCCGTCGACCGCGTCGCCGCCGCGCTCGGCGTGAAGTCCTACGAGACGCCCACCGGCTGGAAGTTCTTCGCCAACCTCCTCGACGCCGGACTGATCTCGCTGTGCGGCGAGGAGAGTGCGGGAACGGGCTCGTTCCACGTGCGCGAGAAGGACGGCCTGTGGGCGGTGCTCTTGTGGCTCGACATCCTGGCCAAGACCGGGGAGAGCGCCGACGCGCTGGTGCGGGCGCACTGGAAGCGCTTCGGGCGCGACTACTACCAGCGCCACGACTACGAGGAGGTCGATGCCGAGGCCGCCGCGGCATTGATGGACGACCTGCGCGCGCGCCTGCCGACGCTTCCCGGGTCGGCCGCCGCGGGCCTGCGCGTCGAGGCGGCGGACGACTTCGCCTACACCGATCCCGTCGACGGCTCCGTCACCGCCGCGCAGGGTGTGCGGATCTACTTCGCCAATGGCGGGCGCGCGGTCTACCGCCTCTCGGGCACCGGCACCGCGGGGGCGACGCTGCGGGTCTATCTCGAGCGCTTCGAGCCGGCCGACGGCGACCATGATCTCGACGTGGGCGCGGCGCTGGCGGAGGTGGTCGCCGCGGCGAGGGAGATCGCCGGCATCGAGGCGCGCACCGGTCGTGCGGAGCCGAGCGTGATCACCTGAGGCGCGATCACTCTAGTCCTCGGCCTCCGGTTGCGCGGCCGGGTGCGGACGCGCGTCGCCGAGCGGATGGAGGTCGCGCACCATCGCGGCGACGCGGGCGTCGAGGACGTGGGTGTAGATCTGCGTCGTGGCGATGTCGGCATGGCCGAGCAGCTCCTGGATGACCCGCAGGTCGGCGCCATTCTGCAGGAGGTGGCTGGCGAAGGCGTGGCGCAGCACGTGCGGGCTCACCAGCCGCGCCGGGATGCCGGCGGCGCCGGCGAGCGCCTTCAGCTCGCGGGCGAAGGCCTGGCGGGTGAGGTGGCCGCTCTCGCTGTCCGCCGGGAACAGCCAGGCCGATCCCGCCGGAGGCTTTCCGGAGCCCGCCGGAGGCTTTCCGAAGCCCGCCGGAGGCTTGCCCGATCCGGCATCCTCCTCTTCCAGCGCCGCGAGGTAATCCTGCGCGGCGGCCCGGGCGGGCTCGGTGACCGGCACGAGCCGCTCCTTGCCGCCCTTGCCGCGGATCACGAGCGCGCGCTCGCGGGTGCGCGCCGCCGAGCGCGGCAGCGCGACGAGTTCGGAGACGCGAAGCCCCGTGGCGTAGAGATATTCGAGCAGGCAGCGCAGCCTGAGCGCCCGCAGGCGCGCCTTCGGGCCGATGCCGGGCACGTCTGCGGCCTCGGTCGCGGCCGCGAGCAGCCGGTCGACCTCCTCCACCGAGAGCGTCTTCGGCAGGCCGCGCGCCTGCTTGGGGCCCTGCAGCGTCGCGGTCGGATCGTGTCCGGCGATGCCCTCGGTCAGCAGGAAGGCGTGGAAACGGCGCACCGCCGAGAGCCGCCGGGCGCTCGAGGAAGCCTTGAGGCCGCGCTCGGCGATGGAGGCGAGGAAGCCGCGCACCGTCTCCGCCCGCGCCTCGACGGCGCCGGTTCCGACCTCGGCGAGGTAGTCGAGGTAGTCCGCGAGATCGCGACCGTAGGCGTCCAGCGTGTTGCGGGCCGCCCCGCGCTCGGCGGCCAGCATGTCGAGGAACAGCCCCACCAGCCGTTCGTCGCCCGGCCGCTCGTCGCCACCCCGCGCCGCGCCCGCCGACGGAAGGCTCCGTCCCGGCGCGCTCATCGCGGGGCGAGCCGCGAGGGCGGCACCGTCGTCGAGATCTCGCGCACGTCGGGCTCGACCAGAACGGCGAGCGCCCACATGCCGGCATAGGCCAGGCCGGCCAGCAGGCCGAGCATCACGACGAGGCGGAACAGGGTGGGCACGGTCTGGCGGCTCCCGGGCTGTCGGACGGCACGAGCACCATGAAAATGCCCGCGTCGCGCCATTTCCGGGCCACGGGGCCGGGCTAGGCGCAGTGCGCGAACCCTAGGCGCCCGCTGTCGGCTTGCCTAGCCCCGTGAGGACCACGAGTTCTCGGGTTCGTGTCGCGGCCGATCGCGACGGGACCGCACCCGGTGGAACCATCCCCCCTGCGGCGCGTTGCCTCTCGTGGCATTCCGGCTTCGCCCGGCCTCATGCCGCATGGACGGGGCCCGGGACGAAGAAGCAAGAGCGACGGAATGGACGACATGAACGCCGCACGGCGGGACGACGCCGGCGGTGCCAAGAAGCGCGATGAACGGCCGACGCGCATGGCCGGTCGCAACCTGCTCGCTCCCGCAATCGTGTTCGCGGTCGGCCTCGCCAGCACCCTGGTGGTCGGCCTCGCCTACGATCGCGTGGCCGCCGAGCGCGATGCGCAGCGCTTCCAGTCCCTCGTGGCGCAGCGCGTGATCTCGATCGACGAGCGCATGGGCTTGTATGTGGGGCTCCTGCGCGGGGTCGCAGCGTACTTCGCCGCCGAAGGCGAGGTCGATCGGGCGGGCTTCGACGCGTTGATCCAGCGCATGCGTATCGACGAGGAGTATCCCGGCGTGCAGGGTGTCGGCTTCACCGTGCTGATCTCGAGCGCAGCGGAGGAGGCGGCGCTGGAGGAAGCGATGCGTGCACAGGGGATGGAGGCCTTCTCCGTCTGGCCCGGCGACGACGATGCGCCGCCGGGAGCCGCAGACGCTGCGGGCGCGGGCGAGATCCTGCGGACCTCGATCGTCTTCCTGCATCCGGATGACGACCGGAATCGTCAGGCCCTCGGCTTCGACATGGCCTCCGAGGAGACGCGCCGGGACGCCATGCTGCGCGCGCGCGACCGCGGGCTCTCCACTGCCTCCGGCCGCGTGCGGCTGGTGCAGGAGACCGCCACCGACGTGCAGCCCGGCTTCCTCATCTACGTCCCCGTCTATGCCGGGGGGCGCATTCCCGGCACCGTCGAGGAGCGTCGGCGCCTGCTCGAGGGCTGGGTCTACGCGCCCTTCCGCGCCCGCGACCTGTTCGACCGCGCCCTGTTCCAGGGCCTCGGCGGCGAGCTCGACTTCGCCGTCTACGACGGCGACGGCACGGAACCGGAGAACCTGCTCTACAGCACCCGTGACATGGACGGCCCGGGACGGCTCGGCTTCGCCGAGGTCGAGCGGATCGCGATCGCCGACCAGCCTTGGACGGTCGTGCTGACGACGACGCCGCTGTTCGAGCGCGCCTCGCCGCGGGTGTTCACACCGTTCATCTTTCTCGCCGGCGTGGTCGCCACAGGCATGCTCACCGCCGCGAGCGTCCGGCAGGCCCGGGCCGTGGATGCCGCCGAGCAGGCGCGCACGCAGGTCGAGGAGCTCAACCACACGCTCGAGCACCGGGTCGAGCGCCGCACCGCGCAGCTCGAGCGGGCCCGGGCGCGGCTCGCCGAGCTCAACGTCGACCTCGAGCGGGCCGTGCAGGCGCGCACGGCGGAGCTCACCGCCGCCAACGAGGAGATCCAGCGCTTCGCCTACATCGTCAGCCACGACCTGCGCGCTCCGCTGGTGAACGTGATGGGCTTCACCGCCGAACTCGAGACCGTGCGCGCCGATGTCGAGGCCTTCCTCGCCGAGGTCGCGGAGAAGGCGCCGGAGATCGCCAGCGAGGACGCGCGGCGGGCCATCGAGACCGACCTGCCCGAGGCGCTCGGCTTCATCCGCGCCTCGACGCAGAAGATGGACCGGCTGATCAACGCCATCCTCAAGCTCTCGCGCGAGGGCCGGCGGGTGCTGTCTGCGGAGCCGGTGGCGCTCGCCGAGATCGTCGAGAGCCTGCGGGAGAGCCTGGCCCACCAGCTCGTCGAGCGCGATGCCACGATCGAGATCGGCCCGCTGCCGACGATCACCTCCGATCGCCTCGCGCTGGAGCAGATCATCGGCAACGTCGTCGAGAACGCGGTGAAGTACCTCGACCCCGCGCGTCCCGGGCTCATCCGGGTCACCGCGCAGGATGCCGGTCCGGAGGTTCGGCTCGCGGTCGCCGACAATGGCCGAGGCATCTCGCAGACCGATTTCGAGCGCATCTTCGACCTGTTCCGCCGCGCCGGGCGCCAGGACGTGCCCGGCGAGGGCATCGGCCTCGCCCACACCCGCGCGCTCGTGCGCCGGCTCGGCGGCGCGATCGACGTCGCATCGATCGCAGGCGAGGGCTCGACATTCACGATCACCTTGCCGAAAGTGCTCGACGACGCCGCGAAGGCGTCCAAGGACGAGAACAAGGACGAGAAGGAGAGCGCGGCATGAGCCCGCAGCCCGTCACCATCATCATGGTCGAGGACGATCAGGGCCACGCCCGCCTCATCGAGAAGAACGTCCGCCGCGCCGGCGTGAACAACGAGATCCGCCATTTCGTCGACGGCACCTCCGCGCTCGCCCACGTGATGCAGGAGGAGGTGCGCGCGAACGGCCCGCTCCTCGTTCTCCTCGACCTCAACCTGCCGGACATGAGCGGCATCGACATCCTGGCCAAGCTCAAGGCCGACGAGCGGCTTCGCCGCGCGCCGGTGATCGTGCTGACCACGACCGACGACCAGCGCGAGATCCAGCGCTGCTACGACCTCGGCTGCAACGTCTACATAACCAAGCCCGTCGAGTACGAGACCTTCGCCCAGGCAATCCGGCAGCTGGGTCTCTTCCTCTCCGTGATGCAGGTGCCAGAGGCCTGACGATCGTGCCCTACCAGCTCGAAGGCGTGCGCCTCCTCTACATCGACGACGATCCCGCCTTCGGCCGCCTGGTCGAGCGGACCCTAGCCCGCAAGGGCATCGCCGTCACCTTCGCGCTCGGGGGCGACGAGGGCGTCGCGGCGCTCGGGGCGGGCGGCTTCGACGTGGTCGCTCTCGACCATTTCATGCCGGGCAAGGAGGGACTCGAGGTGCTGACCGAGATCCGCGCCCTCCCTGATCCGCCCCCGGTCGTCTACGTCACCGGCGCGGACGAGGGCCGTATCGCGGTCGCGGCGCTGAAGGCGGGTGCGGCGGACTACATCGTCAAGGACGTCGGCGGCGCCTTCTTCGACCTGCTCGTCGCCGGGATCGGCCAGTCTCTGAACCAGGAGCGCGTGCGCCGTGCCAAGGAGGCGGCGGAACGAGAGGTGCGCGAGCAGCGCGACCGGGCGGAGATGCTGCTGCGCGAGGTGAACCACCGCGTCGCCAACTCGCTTCAGCTCGTCTCCTCGCTCGTGTCGATGCAGAAGTCGCTCGTCACCGATCCCGGCGCGCGTTCGGTCCTGGTGGAGACGCAGTCGCGCATCACTGCGATCGCGCAGATCCACCGGCGGCTCTACACCTCGCCGGACATCCGCGCCGTCTCCATGGATGCCTACCTCCGCGGGCTGATCGAGGAGCTCGCCGCCGCCCTGCAGGCGCAGGGCGAGCGACACGAGCTGAAGGTGGAGGCCGAGGGCGTGCCGATGCCCACCGACAAGGCGGTCTCGCTCGGCGTGATCGTCGCGGAGCTCGTCACCAATGCGGTGAAGTACGCCTATCCGGTGGGTGCCGGTGGCGAGGTCCGGGTTTGCCTCCTGCGCGACGGCCTCGGGATGGCCCGGCTCGTCGTCGAGGACGACGGCTCCGGCTGGCGCGGCGAGGAGCCGGCGACGGGGAGCGGGCTGGGGACGCGCATCATCAAGTCGATGGCGTCGGCGCTCCAGTCGAAGCTGGAATTCGATCCGAGCCATCGAGGGACGAAGGTGATGCTGCGCTTCGCGTTCGAGGAGGAGGCGCAGGAGGACCCGGCCCGCTGCGCCGGGTGAGCGGGTTCTCAGGCGGGGAGCGGGGGCACAGCGCGCGCCAGACGCTCCAGCGCTGACCGGGTGCGGTCCGGGATCGGCACCGGACGGCTGTTTTCACGTGAAACGAAGACGTGCGTGAACCGCCCGGCGGCGGCGGCTTCGGCGGCGCCGGTCTTGAAGATCCCGACCGCATACGTCACCGACGAGGTGCCGAGCCGCGTCACCGCGATGCCCGCCTCCAGCGCCTCAGGGAACGCCACGCTTTCGAAATAGGCGCAGGACGTCTCGACCACGAGACCGACGACGGGGCTCGTCGCGATCTCGAGCAGGCCCTCGTCGAGGTACCAGCCGTTCACCGCCGTGTCGAAGTAGCTGTAGTAGACCACGTTGTTCACGTGGCCGTAGACGTCGTTGTCCATCCACCGCGTCTGGATCTGCCGGAAGACGGCGAAGGCGTCGCGCGTGGGGCGGGGCTGGCGGGACACGCGGATCTCCTTCGGCGATGCAATCGCCATCGAGCATAGGCCCCGTACCGGCCGCCGTCACCCCGCCCATCCAGAGGGGGAAGGTGGTCCTCAGCACTCGGCCACGTTCACCGCGAGCCCACCCTGGGAGGTCTCCTTGTACTTCGACTGCATGTCGAGCCCGGTCTGCCGCATGGTCTCGATGACGCAGTCGAGGGAGACGTGGTGGATGCCGTCGCCGTGGAGCGCCAGGGAGGCGGCGGCGATGGCCTTGATGGCGCCGAAGGCGTTGCGCTCGATACAGGGGATCTGGACGAGGCCGCCGACGGGGTCGCAGGTCATGCCGAGGTGGTGCTCCATCGCGATCTCTGCGGCGTTCTCCACCTGCTCGGGCGTTGCGCCGAGGGCGGCGGCGAGCCCGGCGGCGGCCATCGAGGCGGCGGAGCCGACCTCGCCCTGGCAGCCGACCTCGGCGCCGGAGATCGAGGCCTTGCGCTTTATCAGCCCGCCGATGGCGGCGGCGGTGAGCAGGAAGATGCGTGTCGTCTCCGGCGCGTTCTCGCCGCAGATCTCGCGCAGGTAGCGCAGCACCGCCGGGACGATGCCGGCCGCGCCGTTGGTGGGCGCGGTGACGACCCGCCCGCCTGCGGCGTTCTCCTCGTTGACGGCAATGGCGAAGGTCGAGACCCGGTCCATCGTCTCGCTGGGCGAGCGGGCGTTGGCGCGCTCCCCGGCCTGCAGGCGGGCGTGGAGGTCCCTGGCCCGGCGCCGCACCTTCAGCCGCCCCGGCAAGGTCCCGCCCGTCGAGAGTCCCCGCTCGATGCAGGCGAGCATCGCCTCCGCGACGCGGTCGAGCCCTGCCTCCACCTCGCCGAGAGGGCGCAGGGCAACCTCGTTCTCCAGCTGGACCGAGGCGATGTCGATCCCGCGCGCGGCGCACAGCGCCAGGAGCTCGGCGGCGCTTTCGAAGGGCAGCGGCGCTGCGACGTCGATCGGCGCTTGCGCCGCGGCATCCGTCGCCGTCTCCTCGCCGACGACGAAGCCGCCGCCGATCGAGTAGTACACCCGCTCCAGCACCATCGCGCCGGCTCCGTCGAAGGCGCGAAAGCGCATGCCGTTGGTGTGGCCGGGCAGCATCTCGGCGGTGTCGAGGACGAGGTCCGCCTCCGGGTCGAAGGCGACATCCCGGTTGTCGAGACGGATGGCGCGGTCCCGCGCGAGCCCGGCGACGAGGTCCGGCACCGCGTCGGGATCGACCGCGTCCGGCCGTTCGCCGAGGAGGCCGAGGCAGATCGCGGTGTCGCTCGCGTGACCGCGCCCGGTGAAAGCGAGCGAGCCGTGCAGGCTCACCGTCACGCGTTGCGGGGCGGGGAGCCCGCGCAGGTCCCCACGGAAGCGCGCCGCCGCCACCATCGGCCCGACCGTATGTGAGCTCGAGGGGCCGATGCCGATCTTGAAGAGCTCGAAGACACTGATCATCGTACTCGACGCCTCCGCCGCGACCGCTCAGAGGCCACGCGCGGCCTCGAGGAGAAAGCCGTGGAGATAGTCCCCCCAGGAGCGCCAGCATTCCACCTCGAAGGCCTCCGCGTCGAGGCGCGCGAGCAGGATCTCCGTCTTGGCGAGAACCGTGCGCGTCGCCGTGCCGATCGGGAACGCCTTCGGCGAAAGGTCGAGCGGGCAGCCGGCATTCAGCGCCGCCACGGCACCGGCCCCGGTCACCGCGAGGCCGCAGGAGCGGTGGCTCACGTCGACGAGCGCGTGGAAGGTGCCCTCGAGCGCGCCGGCGACCTGGGCTGCGAGCTCGTCGCCGTCGTCGGCATCGGCGAGGAGGAGCCATTCGTCCGGCCCGAGCCGCAGGGCGCGCCGGCCGTTCGCCGTACGCGTCGCGTTGATCGGCATGTCGAGCGACAGGCCCGCGACCGTGCCGACACCCATGCCCTCCGCCGGGCGCAGGCGCAGGCGCAGCGACAGCCGTGTGCGCGGGGGGAGCGGCGCGATGGCGACGCTGCCGATAGTCTGCGCCGCGAGGGGGAAGGGCGCCGCGCGGGTCGCCCGGTTACGAATCTCGAGCATGGACGCGCACTCCTTCCGCATCGACGAAGACGCTGTCGCGGATCGTGGCGCGGGCGAAGCCGGCCATCGTGGTGACGTGGACGGTCTCGCCCATGCGTGCGCGCCCGTCGGCGACGAGGGCGAGCGCGATGGTGCGCCCGCAGGCGGGGCTGAAGTAGCTCGAGGTGACGTGGCCGAGCATCGGCACCGGGATCGGCGCCGAGGGGTCGGCCACGACCTGCGCGCCCTCGTCGAGCCGCTCGTTCGGGTCCTCGGTCTCCAGCCCGACGAGCTGCTTGCGGCCCGAAGCCAAGAGATCGGGGCGCGCCAGCGAGCGCTTGCCGACGAAGTCGCGCTTCACCTTCGAGACCATCCCGCCGAGCCCGACGTCGTCGGGCGTCACCGTGCCGTCGGTCTCCTGGCCGACGATGATGAAGCCCTTCTCGGCGCGCAGCACGTGCATGGTCTCGGTGCCGTAGGGCGTGATGCCGTGCTCGAGCCCCGCCTCCCACAGCGCCTCCCAGACCGCACGGCCGTAGTCCGCCGGCACGTTGATCTCGTAGCCGAGCTCCCCGGTGAAGGAGACGCGCATCAGCCGCGTCGGAATCCCGCAGACGAAGCCCTCGCGCACCGACATGTGCGGCAGCGCCTCGTTGGAGAGGTCGATCTCGGATACGAAGGGCGCGAGCACGTCGCGCGCCCGCGGACCCTGCAGCGCGATCACCGCCCATTGCTCGGTGACGCTGGTCAGGAAGACGTCGAGTTCCGGCCACTCGGTCTGGAGGTAGTCCTCCATCAGCGCGAGCACCCGCGGCGCGCCGCCGGTCGTGGTCGTCACGTGGAACCGGTCTTCCGCCAGGCGCGCCACGACCCCGTCGTCGAGGATGAAGCCGTCCTCCTTGAGCATCAGGCCATAGCGGCACTTGCCCGGCGCGAGCTTCGACCAGCCGTTGACGTACATCCGGTTCAGGAACTCGGCGGCATCCGGCCCCACGACCTCGATCTTGCCGAGCGTCGAGGCGTCGAAGATGCCGACGCCGTCGCGCACGGCCCGGCATTCGCGCGCGACCGCGGCGTGCATGTCCTCGCCGGCCTTCGGGAAGTACCAGGCGCGGCGCCACAGCGAGACCGGCTCGAACACGGCGCCCCGGGCCTCCGCCCAGGGATCGACCGGCGTCTTGCGGACGGGGTCGAACAACGCCCCCTTGCTCGGCCCCACCAGCGCGCCGAAGGAGACCGGCGTGTAGGGCGGGCGGAACGTCGTCGTGCCGACGGCCGGCAGCTCCTTGTCGAGGAGCCCGGCGACGAGGCCCAGCGCGTTCATGTTCGACGTCTTGCCCTGGTCGGTCGCCATGCCCGTCGTCGTGTAGCGCTTGACGTGCTCGATCGAGTGGAAGCCCTCGCGCACGGCGAGCTTCAGGTCCTTGGCGGTGACGTCGTTCTGGAAGTCGACGAAGGCGCGCACGCGGCCGGTGTCCGCGTCGGTGGGCAGCACCCGCATCGGCTGGAAGCCGCTGCGCGTCGGGCTCGCCGTGAAGGCGCGCGTCTCCTCGAGCCCCGCCGCCTGCGCGCCCGCGGCGAAGCCGGCCGCGAGGCAGGCGGCGAGATCGTAGGCGCCGGCGCAGGCGCCGGCCGAGCGCTCGGCCTGGGCGTGCCCGGCGGGCAGGAAGGCGTCGCGCGCGGCGTCGTAGGCGAGCTTGCCGCGCGATTGCGAGAACAGATGCACCGCGGGCGTCCAGCCGCCCGACATGCCGACGCAGTCGCAGGGCAGCGTCCGGCGCGGGCCGACCGAGCCGTCCGCCCGCAGCGGCGCGACGATCAGGCCCGACACCCGCCGTCGGCCCTTCGCGCCGACGACCGTGTGCCCCGGCAGCACCGTGACCCCGCGATCCGCCGCGAAGGCGGTGTCGGCGACGCAATCGGCGGCGAGGCGCGCGTCGACGACCGTCACGGCCAGCCCCGCCGCCTTCAGGTCGGCGGCGACGGTGTAGGCGGAGGAGCCCGTCGTCGCGATCACGACCTCGCGGCCAGGCGCCACCGCGTAGCGATTGACGAGCACGCGCAGGCTCTCGGCCAGCATGATGCCGGGTCGGTCGTTGTCGGCGAAGACCAGCGGGCGCTCGTGGGCGCCGGTGGCCAGCACGACCTCGGCCGCGCGGACCTGCCAGAGCCGCTCGCGCGGCGCCTCGCGGGTCTCGCCCGAGGGAAGGTGGTCGGTGATCCGCTCCACCAGGGCGACGTGGTTGTGGTTGTAGTAGCCGAAGGCCGTGGTCCGCGGCAGCACCACCACGCTCTCGTGCGCGTCCAGCGCGGCGATCGCCTGCGCGATCCACTCCTGCGCCGGCACGCCGTCGATCGTCGACGTGACGTCGTGCAGCAGCGAGCCGCCCGGCTCCGCCTGCTCGTCGGCGAGCACGACCCGCTTGCCCGAGCGCGCGGCGGCGAGCGCCGCGGCGAGGCCGGCGGGCCCGGCGCCGACGATCAGCACGTCGCAATGGGCGTGGCGGTGCGCGTAGCGGTCCGGGTCCGGCTCCTTCGGCGCGACGCCCAGCCCCGCCGCGGCGCGAATGATCGGCTCGTAGACCTTGTCCCAGAAGGAACGCGGCCACATGAAGGTCTTGTAGTAGAAGCCCGCGACGAAGACCGGCGAGAGCACGTCGTTGACGGCGCCGACGTCGAAGGCGAGTGACGGCCAGCGGTTCTGCGAGCCGGTGACGAGGCCGTCCACGGCCTCCACCGCTCCGGCGCGGTTGTTCGGGTCGACGCGGCCCGGGCCGCGATCGACCGACAGCAGCGCGTTCGGCTCGTCGGTGCCCACGGACAGCAGCCCGCGCGGGCGGTGGTACTTGAAGGAGCGACCCATCAGGTGGACGCCGTTGGCGAGGAGCGTCGAGGCCACCGTGTCGCCGGCATAGCCCTCGTAGGTCGCGCCGTCGAAGCGGATGGTGAGCGGGCGCGCGCGGTCGACCCGCCCGCCGTCGGCGAGGCGGAAAGGTTGCCGGCTCATCGAACGCCCTCCCCCGCGAGGTCCGGGCGCGGCGCCCCCGCCGGATAGGTGGTCACGAACGCGTCCGAGTGCGTGTCGCGCAGGGCGTTGAACCAGCGCTGGCAGCCGTGCGCGTGGTTCCAGCGCTCGGCGAAGACCCCCTTGGGATTGTTGCGCACGAACAGGAATTCCGACCATTCCCGGTCGTCGAGCGCGGACGGATCGGCCGGGCGCGCGACGTGCGCCTCGCCGCCATACGTGAACTCGAGCTCGGGGCGCGGCCCGCAATGGGGGCAGGTGATCAGCAGCATGGCTCTCGCCCTTCAGTGCGCGACGGCGGCGGCGGCCGCCTCGTCGATCAGCCGTCCGGTGCGGAAGCGATCGAGCGTGAACGGCGCGTTGATCGGGTGCGGCTCGCCGGTGGCGAGCGTGTGGGCGAAGACGTGGGCGGAGCCCGGCGTCGCCTTGAAGCCGCCGGTGCCCCAGCCGCAATTGACGAACAGGCCGGGCACCGGTGTCTTGCCGATGATCGGCGAGCGATCCGGCGTCACGTCGACGATGCCGCCCCAGTTGCGCAGCATCCGCATCCGCGAGAAGCGTGGGAAGATCTCGCAGATGGCGTCGAGCGTGTGCGTGGAGATCTGCAGGCCGCCCTGCTGGGAATAGGACACGTACTGGTCCGTGCCGGCGCCGATGACGAGCTCGCCCTTGTCCGATTGCGAGATGTAGGCGTGGACCGCGTTCGACATCACCACGCACGGGAAGACCGGCTTCACCGGCTCCGAGACCAGCGCCTGGAGCGGGAAGCTCTGGAGCGGCATGCGCACGCCGGCGCGCTCCATGATCACGGACGTGTGCCCCGCCGCCACGACGCCGACGCGCCCGGCGCCGATGAAGCCCCGCGTCGTGTCGACGCCGGTGACGGCGCCAGTCGCGGGATCGCGCCGGAAGCCCGTCACCTCGCAATTCTGAATGATGTCGACGCCGCGCGCGTCCGCGGCGCGGGCGTAGCCCCAGGCGACCGCGTCGTGGCGCGCCGTGCCGCCGCGGCGCTGGAGCGCGGCGCCGAGCACCGGATAGCGCGCGCGGGGGTCGATGGAGAGCGGCGGGCAATAGGCCTGCGCCTCCTCCGGCGTCAGCCACTCGTTGTCGACGCCGTTGAGACGGTTGGCGTAGACGTGGCGCTTGAAGACCTGCACGTCGTGGACATTGTGCGCGAGCATCATGACCCCGCGCTGCGAATACATCACGTTGTAGTTCAGGTCCTGGGAGAGCCCCTCCCAGAGCTTGACCGCATGCTCGTAGAGGTGCGCACTCTCGTCGTAGAGGTAGTTCGAGCGGATGATCGTGGTGTTGCGGCCCGTGTTGCCGCCGCCGATCCAGCCCTTCTCCAGCACCGCCACGTTGGTGATGCCGTGCACCTTGGCGAGGTAGTGCGCCGTGCCGAGCCCGTGCCCGCCGCCGCCGACGATGATCACGTCGTAGCGCGGCTTGGGCTCCGGGGATCGCCACTGGCGGTCCCAGCCCTCGTGCCCGCGCAGGGCCTCGGAGAGGAGGGTGCCGAGGTTGAAACGGCGCATGGCGGTCGCTCGCTCGTCGCCCGCCGGGCACGCGGCGGGATGGCGGATCGGGATGATGCGCCCATCCTGCGCCGGCACGCCCGCCGCCGCTTGAGCGCCCGCGACGTTCTCTTGCGCGGATGCGACGCGATGCGTCGCCTGCGCTCAAGCTCAACCGCTCACGGGACCGCCGCCGGCGCGCTCTCCTGCGGGCGCGCCGCGCGCACCAGGCTCGGCGAGAGGTTGAAGTAGCCCTTGAACTGCCGCGAGAAATGCGCCGCGTCGCAGAAGCCCGTCTCCACCGCCACCGTGGTGACGGGCTTGGCGGTGTTCTCGATGAGCCAGCGCGCGTGCCGCAGGCGCAGCTGGCGGTAGACCACCGCCGGGCGCAGCCGCAGCCGCGCCTGGAACAGGCGCTCGAGCTGGCGCGTGGAGAGCGCGAGCGATCGCGCGATCGCCGCGATCGTCAGCGGCTCGGCGATGTTCTGCTCCATCAGCCGCAGCGCCCGCTTCACCCGCTCGTCGCCGATCCGGTCCAGCGGCATGGCGTGGGGCTGGGCGTCGCTCGCCGCGCGGGCGTGCTGGAGCAGGAGCACGTGCAGCGCCTTCTGGGCGACCGCGCGGCCGAGATGCTTCTCGATCAGCCAGGCGGCGAGGTCGGCGACGCCGGCGCCGCCCGAGCAGGTGATGCGGTCGCGGTCGACGAGGAAGAGCTGGTCGGAGATGGGCGTCGTGTCGGCGAACTCGGCCTCGTAGTCGGCGTGGTGGTACCACGACACGCAGGCGCGGCGGTTCTTCATCAGCCCGGCGCGGGCGACGACGAAGGAGCCGGTGCACACGCCGATGAGCGGCACGCCGGCGGCTGCCGCGGTCTTCAGCCAGGCCTGCGTCTGCGTGTCGATCTGCCGGCCGCCGTGGAGCAGCCCGCCCACCACGACGACGTAGTCGAAGCCGCGGGGATCGGAGAGCGGCGCCGTGCGCCCCACCGTCAGCCCGCAGCTCGCCCGCACGGGTTCGGCGCTCGCCGCCATGATCGCCCACGAGCAGCGGATCGGCCGCGAGCGATCCCCCTCGTCGGCGGCGAGCCGCAGCGGATCGACGAAGAGCGAGAGCGCCGAGAGCGTGAAGTCCTGGGCGAGCACGAAGCCGACGCGGAGCGCGAGAGGGGGAGCGGCAGTGGCGCCTGCGGGCATCGTTGTCGTCCTCCCTCGATCGAAGCCGGCGAGACGGATGGGGCGCGCGGGACACGCGTTCGGCGAAGCCGAAATGCCCCGCTCGACCCGGACACGTCGGCTTCCGCTTCGCGGAACGCGCCGCTTTCGCGTCGCGCACCATCCGTCATCGGCTTCGCCGGCGCCACCTTCCCCTGCAGGAAAGGACAGGCGGCGCCGCGCCCGCTCGGATTCTCACCCGCGCAGCCGCGCATTCTCCGGATCATGGGGCGATTCGCCGATGACCATGCACCGGTGCGGCTTGCCGAGGATGACGATGTCGAGCTCGGTGCCGATCTCGCCGAGGTCCGGGCGGACCATGCCGAGCGCCAGCGACTTGCCCGTGCGCCAGCCGAAGCCGCCGGAGGTGGCGCGCCCGACGAGCGCGCCGTTCCTCGTCAGCGCCTCGTTGCCGCGCGCGTCGGCGTCGGTCACGTCGTAGACCTCCAGCGTCACGAACCGGTTCGCGAACCCGTGCGCCTGCCGGGCCAGCAGCGCCTCGCGGCCGAGGAAGTCGCCCTTGTCGGGCTTGACGAAGCGCTCGAGGCCGCTCTCGAGCGCCGCGTACTCGATCGACAGCTCGCGGGGCAGCACGCGGTAGGACTTCTCGAGGCGCATCGAGTCCATGGCGCGCACGCCGTAGGGGGCGATGCCCCAGGCCTGGCCGGCCTCCATCAGGAGGTCGAAGGCGTAGGCCGTCGTCTCGACGGGCAGGTGCAGCTCGAAGCCGAGCTCGCCGACGAAGTTGACGCGCAGCGCCTTCGCGTTGGCCCAGCCGAGATCGATATTCTTGCCGGTGAGCCAGGGGAAGGCGGCGTTCGAGAGGTCCGTGTCGGTGACGCTCTGGAGCACGTCGCGAGCGTGGGGGCCGGCGAGGCCGAGCACGCCGATCTGCGTCGTGATCGCCTGGAGGTCGACCGAGCCGTCGCGGGGCCGCAGCTTCGAGAGGGTGTCGAAATCGTGCCGCTCGGCCGAGCCCATGCCGACGAGGTAGAAGCGCTCCGGCCCCTCGCGATACACGGTGAACTCGGCCCGCACGCCGCCGTTCTGCGCCAGCATGTGGGCGAGACCGATGCGCCCGGTCTTCTGCGGCAGCCGGTTCGCCAGGATCCGGTCGAGCCAGGCCTCGGCGCCGGGGCCGGAGACCGCGTACTTGGCGAAGGCGGTGAGGTCCTGGATGCCGACCGCCTCGTGCACGCGCCGGACCTCGCGGCCGACGTGCTCGAAGTAATTCGAGCGGCGGAAGGACCAGCGCTCGCGCGGTCGCTCGCCCGGCTTCACGGGCGGGTGGTTCTCGGCGAGGAGCACGTCCTCCCGGCCGAGATCGGCCTCGTCGAGGCCGTAGCCCTCCGGCGCGAACCAGTTCGGCCGCTCCCAGCCGTAGACCGAGCCGAACACGGCGCCCAGCGCCGCCATGCGCTCGTGCACCGGCGAGCGGCGCAGCGGACGCGCGGCGGCGCGCTCCTCGTCGGGGTAGTGCACCGTGAAGACGTTGGCGTAGGCCTCCTCGTTCTTCGCCTTCAGGTACCCGCGGGTGGCGTGCGGGCCGAAGCGGCGCGGGTCGACGCCGCCCATGTCGATCGTCGGCTCGCCGTCGACGATCCACTCGGCGAGCTGCCAGCCGGCGCCGCCGGCGGCGGTGACGCCGAAGGAATGGCCCTCGTTGAGCCAGAAGTTCGGCAGGTCCCAGGCCGGGCCGATGATCGGCGAGCCGTCGGGCGTGTAGGCGATGGCGCCGTTGTAGACCTTCTTGACGCCGACCTCGCCGAAGACGGGCACGCGTGCGATCGCCGCCTCGATGTGCGGCCCGAGCCGGTCGAGCTCCTCCTGGAACAGCTCGTACTCGCTGCCCGCGTCCGGCCCGTCGACGTAGCAGCAGGGCGCGCCCTTCTCGTAGGGCCCGAGGATGAGCCCGCCCGCCTCCTCGCGCATGTACCAGCCGGAATCGGACTCGCGCAGCACGCCCATTTCCGGCAGCCCCTGCCGGTGGCGGGCGACGATCTCGGGATGCGGCTCGGTGACGATGTACTGGTGCTCGACCGGGATCACCGGGATGTCGAGGCCCACCATAGCCCCGGTCTTCCGGGCGAAGTTGCCGGTGGCGCAGACCACGTGCTCGCAGCCGATCGCGCCCTTGTCGGTCTCCACCCGCCAGCGCCCGTCGCCGGTGCGCGCGATGCCGGTCACGGTGGTGAAGCGGTGGATCTCCGCACCCCGCGCCCGGGCGCCGATGGCGAAGGCCTGGGTGAGGTCGGCGGGCTGGATGTAGCCGTCGTCGGGATGGCGGATGGCGCCGATCAGCCCGTCGGTCTCGCACAGCGGCCAGATCTCCTTCACCTGCGCGGGGGTGAGCACCTCGACCCGCACGCCGAGCGTATCGGCGATGTTCTTGTAGGTCATGTACTCGTCCCAACGGTCCCTGGTCCGCGCGAGGCGGATGTTGGACACGCGCCGGAAGCCGACGTCCTGGCCGGTCTCCTCCTGGAGCGTCGCGTAGAGCTCGACCGAGTACTTGTGGATGCGTCCGACGGAGTAGCTCATGTTGAACAGCGGCAGGAGGCCCGCCGCATGCCAGGTCGAGCCGGAGGTCAGCTCCCGGCGCTCGATCAGCACGACGTCGGACCAGCCCTTCTTCGCGAGGTGGTAGAGCGTCCCCGCCCCGACCACGCCGCCGCCGATCACGACGACCCGCGCCTCGCTCCGCATCCCGCCCGTCGCCATGGCTCGCCTCCGCCCGCGCGGCCCGCTCCGGGCCCGCGACCATGCTCGCCGGGCCCCCGCCCCGCCGCTTGCGCGAAGGCGACGCGGGATGTCGCGCGGGCGTCATGGCGTGGCGTGCGAGTGTTTCGCTCCAGCGGAATGTGCATCCTCGCACGAATGCCGTTTTTGCGCCACGGATGGCGGAAAGACTACGCTTCGTCGGCTTTCTGCCGCGGAGGCGTGCATGGCGGGACGGTTCGATCTCGAGAGGCCGCTCGCGCTCGGCTTCCTCCTCACCCCGAACTTCTCGATGATCGCCTTCACCTCGGCGATCGAGCCGTTCCGGCTGGCGAACTACGCCACCGGGCGCGATCTCTATTCCTGGCGGCTGTACTCGCCGGACGGGGAGCCGGTACGCGGCTCGAACGCGGTCGCGGTCGCCGCGGACGCGCGGATGTCCGCCGCGCAGGGGCTCGACCGGGTGTTCGTCTGCGGCGGCAACGGCGTGCAGGACTTCGACCACCACGAGACCATCGCCGCCGTGCGGCGGCTGGCCGCGCACGGGGCCGAGGTCGGCGCGGTCTGCACCGGCGCCTGGGTGCTCGCCAAGGCCGGCCTGCTCGACGGCTACCGCGCCACGATCCACTGGGTCTACCGCTCGGGCCTCGTCGCCGACTTCCCCGATCTCGAGGTCAGCGAGGAGCTGTTCGAGATCGACCGCAACCGCTTCACCTGCGCGGGCGGCATGGCCGCCGCCGACATGGCGCTCTCGCTCGTGGCGCAGGACAGGGGGGCGGAGGTCGCGGCGCAGGTCACCGATCTCCTGATCCACAATCGTATCCGCGAGGCCCGCGAGCGCCAGCGCATGGACCTGCGCGCCCGCGTCGGCGTCGCCCATCCCAAGCTGCTCGCGGTCGTCGAGACCATGGAGGCGACCGTGGAGCAGCCGCTCGCCTGCGCCGATCTCGCCCGCACGGCGGGCGTGTCGCAGCGCCAGCTGGAGCGGCTCTTCGTCAAGTATCTCGGAGAGCCTCCGACGCGCTACTACATGAAGGTGCGCCTCCAGCGCGCCCGCCAGCTGCTGCGCCAGACCAGCCTGCCGGTGCTCGAGATCGCGCTCTCGTGCGGCTTCGTCTCGGCCTCGTACTTCTCCAAGACCTACCTCGAGCATTTCGGCCGCTCGCCGTCCGCCGAGCGCAAGCCGGGCGCACGCGAGAGCCTCGCGGTCGCCGGCCCAGGGACGCGTGGAACGGGAACGCGTGGAACGGGAACGCGTGGAACGGGGGCTCGCGGGCGCGGACGCGCCCTCGCCGACGCGGGCTGACGCACCGCCTTATTCTCGTCTCTCTTCGCCGCGAGAAGCCCACCCGTCGGCACGCGAGGCGCGCCGACGCCCCTGCGCCACCCGGCGCATCGACCGGCGCCCGGAGAACCGGAGCCGATCCCAGCGGCGAGCCCCCGGAACGCGGCGGCGCTCGATCCCGCGCGACACGATCATCACCTTAGGAGAACGAGACGATGCGAATCGCTCTCGCGACCGCGCTCGCCTTGATCCTGGCGACCCCCGCGCTCGCCAACGACAACGCCGCGCTCTTCCTCGCCGAGCACGCCGCCGCGCAGACCGAAGCGGCCGAGACGCCGAAGGACGCGCCGGCGGAGGCCGAGACCACCACGGCCGCCACCGACGAAGCGACGCGGACGCCGCCCACCGCCGCTCCCGCCCACGCGAGCCACCCGGCCCAGGCCTTCTTCCTCGCCGACGCCGCCGCCCGCGCCGACGAGGCGCCGGCCGCCACCACCTCCGTCGCCGAAACGCCCGCCGCCGCGACGCCCGCCGCCGGAGGCGGCTCGGTCCAGGCGATGGTCACCGCCGCCGCGCTGCGCCACGGCATCGACCCGACGCTCGCCCACGCCATGGCGATGGTGGAGAGCAACTACCGCTGCTCGGCGGTGGGCCGCGCCGGCGAGCTCGGCGTCATGCAGGTGAAGCCCGCCACGGCCCGCTCCGTCGGCGTCACCGGCAACCTGCGCGACTGCGCCACCGGCATCGAGGCCGGCATGCGCTACCTGCGCGCCTCGATCGACCGGCACGGCGCCGGTTGCGGCGGGATCTCGGCCTACAACATGGGCATCCACCGCCAGGCGAGCTTCTGCAACGGCTACGGCCGCAAGGTCATGGCCCGGATGAGCCGCGTCCAGCTCGCCTCGCTCGATTGATCGAGCGGCCCGCGCGCGCCGCGCGGCCTCGGGGTGCCCTCGCCTCGAGGTGCACTTGCGGCGCGGCGAGGCCCGTGGTCAGCATCGGACGTCGGCGCGGCCCTGCGCCGACGTCCGTCACATGAGGACCCGATGACCGCCCCGCCCGCCATCATCCTCACCGGAGCGCCGCTCTCCTTCGAGACGATGGCGCGCATCGGGTCCGGGGCCGCGGTGCCGCGGGCGGACGAGGACGCGCTCGCCCGCGTGCGCCGGGCACGCGCCGTGATCGACCGCGCCATCGAGGCCGGCGAACCCGTCTACGGCGCGACGACCGGCGTCGGCGCGATGAAGGACGTGACGTGGTCGCAGGACGCGCTCGACACGTTCAGTGCGGGGCTGGTGCGCGCCCACCATTTCGGCACGGGCGCGCCGTTCCCGCTGTCGACCGTGCGCAACGCGATCACGATCCGCATCAACACGGCGCTGACCGGCCGCGTGGGATGCTCGACGGAGCTCGTCGCCGCCTACGTCGCGCTGCTCGAGCACGACGTCGTTCCCGTCGTGCGCCGCACGGGCTCGATCGGCTGCGCCGACATCGGGCTGATGGGCCAGATCGGCGCCATGCTCACCGGCGTCGGCGAGGCGATCTACCGGGAGAAGCGCCTGCCCGCGGCAATGGCGCTGGAGCAGGCGGGGCTCGCGCCGATCCGCCTGATGCCGCGCGATTCCCTCGCCGCGATCTCGGTGAACGCCATCGGCCACGCCGCCGCGGCGGAGGCGACCCGCGCCGCCGCGCACATGATGCGCATCATGCTCGCCACGGGGCTCGCAACGGCGGGCGCGCTCGGCGCGTCGCGCGCGCCCTGGAAGGCGGTGGCGCACGTCGGCACCGAGCGGGAGGCCACCGTCGGCGCCTGGCTCTACGAGAACGCGCGGGGCTGGGACTGGCCGCACGCGACCTCCGTGCAGGACCCGCTCAGCTTGCGCATGATGGCGCAGGTCTTCGGCACGCTGTTCCAGAGCCTACTCGTCTGCGCCGACAAGGTGCTCGCCGCCACCGGCCGGACCGACGACAACCCCGTCGTCATCGACGGCGAGGTGCTCACCTCCGGCGGCTCGCTGCCGCTCGACGTGACGCTGTTCATGGAGACGCTGCAGGTCGCGCTCTGCCATGCGGCGCGCAACTCGTTCAACCGCTGCGTCCTGCTCGGCAACGGCGCACGCCGCGACCTGCCGGTGAACCTCGTCGTGCCCGGCACGATCGCAACCGGCTTCGGCCCCGTGATCAAGCTCGCGGGCGAGCTGTTCACGCGCATCCTGTCGATGTCGAACCCGGTCTCCGCCCAGCCGCTCGTCGTCGCCGGCGGGCTGGAGGACGAGGCGGCGTTCCTGCCGCTCGTCAACGAGCGCGTCGATCGCCAGGTCCGGGCCCTGCGCCGCATGGCGGCGCTCGAGGGGCTCCTCGCCGCGCAGGCGATGGACATCCTCGGCGACCGGCCCCGCGGCGTCGCCGCCTTCGTCTACGATCTCGTGCGCCGCCACGCCGCCTTCTACGACGTCGACCGCCCGATCTCGGCGGAGGTGGAGGCGATCGAGGGCGACCTCGCCTCGGAAAACGTGCTGGGGCAGTTGATATCCCTGGCACCCCTGCCAGAATTGGACGACCTCTTCGCCCTGCGGCCGATCCGATAGCCGCGCTTGGGCGTTCCCCGACAGTGCCGGCGCGTCGTCGGCCCCCCGAGACTCGAAGGGAGAACCGCATGCGTCCCGTCTTCACCACCCTCGCCGCCGCCGCGATACTGGCCGGCGGCGCGGCCGCCGCCCACGCCCAGGTCGTCGTCTCCTCCAAGATCGACACCGAGGGCGGCGTGCTCGGCAACATCATCCTGCAGGCGCTGGACGAGGCCGGGATCGAGACCACCGACCGCATCCAGCTCGGCGGCACGCCGATCCTGCGCGAGGCGATCACCGCGGGCGAGGTGGACGTCTATCCCGAGTACACCGGCAACGCCGCGTTCTTCTTCAACGAGGCGGACTCGGAGGTGTGGAAGGATTTCGACGCCGGCTGGGCGCGCGCCGCCGAGCTCGACCGAGAGGCCAACGACATCGTCTGGCTCCAGCCGGCGCCGGCGAACAACACCTGGGCCATCGCGGTGCGATCCGACCTCGCCGAGGCGAACGACCTCGCCACGATGAGCGACTTCGCGCAGTACGTCTCCGGCGGCGGCGAGGTGATCCTCGCTGCCTCCTCGGAGTTCGTGAACTCGCCCGCGGCGCTGCCGGCCTTCCAGGAGACCTACGGCTTCACGCTCTCCCCCGACCAGCTGATCACGCTGTCGGGCGGCGACACCGCGGCGACGATCGCGGCGGCCGCACGCCGGACCTCGGGTGCCAATGCCGCCATGGTCTACGGCACCGACGGCGGCATCGAGCCCTCCGGCCTCGTCGTGATGGAGGACGACCAGGGTGTCCAGCCGGTCTACGCGCCGGCGCCGCTGGTGCGCGCCTCGGTGCTCGAGGACTACCCGCAGATTTCCGAGATCCTGAACCCGATCTTCGAGTCGCTCACCCTGGAGACGCTCCAGGAGCTCAACGCCCGCGTCCAGGTCGGCGGCGAGGCCGCGAGCGGCGTGGCGCGGGATTATCTCACGCGCGCGGGGTTCGTGCAGTGAGGTGAGACGAAGGTCGCGCCCGCCGGCGGCGTGCCCGACCTGTTCCCCTCTCCACGAGGGAGAGGGGAGACCGTCGGGGCCTTCATCTGGCGTCATCGATCGCCGACGGCGGGGGACTGATCAGCCATGGCCCAGGGCATCTCCATCGCCTTCTCGAGCAGGCCGGTCTCCCTCGACAAGCTCGGCGTCCTCCTCGCCGCGCTGGTCGCGGGCGCCGCCCTGGCGCTGCCGTTCGCGACCTTCCGGGCGAACCGGATCGTGCTCGGTGAGCCGCGGGGCATCCTCGATTCGCTCGAGCCGGCGCTCGCCTGGACTCTCCTCGCGCTCCTCGCCGCGGCGGGGCTCGTCGCGCTCGTGCGCATGCCGGTGCGGCTGCGGCTCGCCGCGGGGCTCGTCGCGCTCGTCGCGCTCCTCCTCGCCATCGGCCGGGCCGGAACCTTCCTCACGCCGGAGGAGAACGGCTTCGCGCGGGTCTCGCCGGCCTCGGGCTTCTGGCTCCTGCTCTTCGCCTTCGCGCTGATGGTGGCCGACGCACTCTCCCGGCTCGCGCTCTCGCCGGCCCGGCGTCTCGCCGGCCTCGCCGCCGGCACGGCGGTGCTGGCGGCGATCCTCGTCTCGGGGTTGTGGGACGACCTCTCGATGCTGCGCGAGTACGCCACCCGCGCGGACGCCTTCTGGCGCGAGGCGCGCACGCACGTGGTCCTCGCCTTCGGCTCGCTGGCGCTGGCGACGCTGACGGGCGTGCCCATCGGCATCGCCTGCACCCGCTCGGCGCGCCTGCGCGGGCCGGTCCTCAACGTCCTCAACATCGTCCAGACCATCCCCTCGATCGCGCTGTTCGGGCTGCTCATCGCGCCGATGGCCTGGATCGCGGCGACCGTGCCCGGCGCCGCGGCGATCGGCATCGCCGGCATCGGCGCGGCGCCGGCGCTGGTAGCGCTCTACGCCTACTCTCTGCTGCCCGTCGTCTCGAACACGGTGGTGGGCCTCGACGGCGTGCCGCGCCAGACGGTGGACGCAGCGCGCGGCATGGGCATGACCGACCGCCAGCGCCTCCTGCGGGTCGAGCTGCCCCTCGCCTTCCCGGTGATCCTGACGGGCATCCGCATCGTGCTCGTCCAGAACATCGGGCTCGCCACGATCGCCGCGCTGATCGGCGGGGGCGGCTTCGGCGTCTTCGTCTTCCAGGGTATCGGGCAGACGGCGATGGATCTCGTCCTCCTCGGCGCCGTCCCCACGGTCGTGCTCGCGGTCGCCGCCGCGATCGTGCTCGACGCCCTCGTCGAGATGAGCGAGCGCCCGGGCGTCAGGGAGGCGCGAGGATGATCGAGATCGACGCCGTCACCAAGGTCTACGGCGAAGCCACCGTGGTGGATTCCGTCTCCATGATGGTGCCGTCCGGCACGATCGCGGTGATCGTCGGCACCTCGGGGTCCGGCAAGACGACCCTGATGCGCACCATCAACCGCCTGGTCGAGCCCACCTCGGGCGCGGTCCGCATCGACGGGGAGGACAACCGCGCGCTCCCGGCCTACCAGCTTCGCCGGCGCATCGGCTACGCCATCCAGGGGCACGGGCTGTTCCCGCACCGCACGGTGGCGCAGAACATCGGCACCGTGCCGAGCCTGCTCGGCTGGGACGAGACGCGCATCGCGCGGCGGGTCGACGACCTGCTCGAGCTGTTCCAGCTCGAGCCCGGCGCCTTCCGCGAGCGCATGCCGCACGAGCTCTCCGGCGGGCAGCAGCAGCGCATCGGCGTCGCCCGCGCGCTCGCGGCGGAGCCGAACATCCTCCTGATGGACGAGCCCTTCGGCGCGCTCGACCCGATCATCCGCGCCAAGGCGCAGGACGACCTCCTCGCCATCCAGGCGCGGTTCGGCACCACGATCGTCCTCGTCACCCACGACATGGAGGAGGCCATCCGGCTGGGGCACCGCATCGCGGTGATGGATGCGGGCCGGCTCCTGCAATACGCCGAGCCCGCCGACATCATCGCGCGGCCGGCGACGGCCTTCGTGAAGGAGCTGATTGGCGCGCCCGAGCGGCCGTTCCGGCTGCTTTCGCTCGTGCGGGTGGGCGATCTCGCCGAGCCCGGGGACGCGCCGGGCGAGCCGCTCGATGCGGGCCTCTCCGCGCGCGACGCCCTGGCGGAGCTGCTCTGGTCCGGCCGCGTCGCGGCGCCCGTCGCGCGCGACGGGACGGTCGTGGGATGCGTGCAGCGCGACGCGCTCGAGCGGCGCGCTGCGAGGCCGTCATGAGCGTGGGCGTCGTCCTGCGGGGCGCGACCCTCGTCGTGCTCCTCGCCTTCCTGATGGCGCCGGAGGCCTTCGCGCCGGTCTTCGCGCCGCTGACCGAACGCGGCGCGCCGCCGATCTACGTGCAGGCCGACATGCTGGCGCTCGCCGGCAACCACCTCGCCCTCGTCTTCGCCGCGGTCCTCGCGGCGACGATCGTGGCGGTGGGCCTCGCCATCGTGGTGACGCGGCCCTTCGGCGCGGAATTCCTGCCCCTGTCGCGCTCGATCGCCAACATCGGCCAGACCTTTCCGCCGATCGCCGTGCTCGCGCTGGCGGTCCCCGCGCTCGGCTTCGGCGCGGCGCCGACCTTCGTGGCGCTGTTCCTCTACGGCCTCCTGCCGATCTTCGAGAACGCGCTCACCGGGCTCGGCGGCATCCAGCCGACGGTGCGCGAGGCCGCCGACGGCATGGGCATGACCGAGCGCCAGCGCCTCGTCCGGGTCGAGCTGCCGCTCGCGCTCCCCGTCATCCTCGCCGGCATCCGCCTCTCCACCGTGATCGCGCTCGCCACCGCCACGATCGGCTCGACGGTGGCGGCCTCGACGCTCGGCGAGGTGATCATCGCCGGCTTGCTGACGAACAACGTCGCCTTCATCCTCCAGGGCGGGCTCGTCGTGGGCGCGCTCGCGGTGCTGATCTACGACGCGTTCGTGTGGACGGAGCGCCGGCTGGCGCGCAGGATGGGGCGGTAGGTGGTGGGTGCGAGGACGTCGATCGTGGATCGCCGCGAGCCTCACCAGCGACGGCACGCTCGACTGGTTCCCCTCTCCCTCGTGGAGAGGGGCTAGGGGTGTGGGGTGTGGGGCGTGCAGGATCGCGGCCGACGTGGATGGAGGCCTTCATCTGCGTTCCGCGAAACCACGACGCCCCACACCCCCGACCCCTCTCCGAAAGAAGGGAAACCTGGGAGAGGGGAGACCCGCCCCTCCTGCATCGCGCGTCGCGCATCGTCTCGAACCGGAGCCGACACGTCATGTCCGACTTCGACCTCGTTCTCTCCGGCATCGTCGTCCTGCCCGACCGCATCCTGGCGCCGGGCTGGGTGGGCGTGCGGGGCGAGCAGATCGCCGCCGTCGGCGAGGGCGTCGCGCCGGCGGCGCGGGAGAGGCACGATCTCGGGCGGGCGCTGATCCTGCCCGGCGCCATCGACGCGCAGACGCACTCTCTCTCTCAGAAGGGCCAGGAGGGTTTCGCCTGGTCGTCGCGCTCCGCGGCGGCTGGGGGCGTCACCACGCTCGTCGACATGCCCTACGACGAGGGCGCGGTGGTGAGCAACGCCGCGCAGGTGGCGGCGAAGGCGCGCGAGGCGCAGCGAGAGGCGCGGGTCGATTTCGCGCTCTACGGCACGATCGACCCGGAGGAGGGCGTCGCGCGCATTCAAGAGCAGGTCGAGGCGGGCGTGTGCGCCTTCAAGTTCTCGACCTTCGGCACGCACCCCACGCGCTTCCCGCGCATCCCGCCGCCGCTGCTCGCCGACTGCTTCGCCGCCGTGGCGAGGACGGGGCTGACCGCGGGCGTGCACAACGAGGACGACGAGTCGGTGCGCGCCGGCATCGCACGCACGAAGGCGGCCGGCATCACCGACTGGCGCGCCCACGGCCTCTCGCGCCCGCCGCTGACCGAGCTCCTCGCCATGGCGCAGATCTACGAGACGGGTGCGGCCACCGGCTGCCCGGCCCACGTGGTGCATTGCTCGCTCGCGCGCGGCTACGACCTCGCCGCGAGCTATCGCGCGCAAGGGTTCGCGGCCACCGCCGAGTGCCTGATCCACTATCTCGTGCTGGCCGAGGAGGAGGACATGCCGCGGCTGGGCGGGCGGGGCAAGGCGAACCCGCCGATCCGCTCGGCGGCCGAGCGCGAGGGGCTGTGGCGGCAGGTGGCGGCGGGCAACGTATGGCTCGTCTCGACCGACCACGTCTCGTGGTCGCTCGATCGCAAGAGCCACGCGGACATGTTCGACAACGCGTCCGGCGTGCCCGGGCTCGAGGCGCTGGTGCCGGCCTTCGTCGCCGGCGCGCTCGCGCGCGGCGTGCCGCTGACCTGGGCGGCGCGGCTCATGGCGCAGAACCCGGCGCGGCACTTCCGCATCGACCGGGTCAAGGGCGCGCTGACCCCGGGGCGCGACGCCGACATCTGCGTGCTCACTCCCGAGCCGATCGTGTTCGACGCGGCGACGAGCGGCCACAACGTGGTCGGATGGTCGCCCTACGACGGGCTGACCTTCCCCTATCGCGTCGCCGCCACCTGGTCGCGCGGCACGCGCGTCTTCGACGGCACGACCGTCGCCGATCCCGGCCGCGGGCGCTTCGCGCGCCCGCCCCTCACCCACGTTCTCGCAGAAGACGAAGCATGAGCGCCAATCTCCCCGTCGATCCCGCCCGCATCGCCGCCGACATCGACGGCCTCGCCGCCCTCACCGAGCCCGGCCGGCCGTGGACGCGCCGCGCCTTCGGGCCGATGTTCCTGGAAGGCCGCGCCTTCCTCGAGGCGCGCATGCGCGAGGCGGGCCTCGAGACCCGCATCGACTCCGCAGGCAACCTCGTCGGCCGCCGCGCCGGGGCGAAGCCCGGCCTCGGCGTGATCCTGGTCGGCTCGCATTCGGACACCGTGCCCTCCGGCGGGCGCTTCGACGGCATCGCCGGCGTCGCCGCCGGGCTCGAGGTGGCGCGCGCCCTCGCCGCGGCGGGCATGACGCTCGACCACGATCTCGAGGTCGTCGACTTCCTCGGCGAGGAGGTCACCGTCTTCGGCGTCTCCTGCGTCGGCTCGCGGGGCATGGCGGGTCTCGTGCCCGAGGCCTGGCTCGAGCGCCGGGACGCCGACGGGCGCGCCCTGCCCGAGGGCCTCGCGATGGTCGGCGGCGACGCCGCCCGGCTGGCGCAGGCGGTGCGCACGGACGTGAAGGCCTTCCTGGAGCTGCACATCGAGCAGGGCCCGGTGCTCGAGGCCGAGCGCGTCGACATCGGCGTCGTCTCGGCCATTGCCGGCATCACCAGGCTCGAGATCGTGGTCGAGGGTCGCGCCGACCACGCCGGCACGACGCCGATGGGGTCGCGCGCGGACGCGCTCGTCGCCGCCGCGCGGATCGTCGAGGACGTGCGCGCCCTCGCCCGCGGCCTCGCCGCGGGGCCGGAGCACTTCGCGGCCACCGTGGGCGAGTTCGCGATCGAGCCCGGGGCGGCCAACATCGTGCCCTCGCGGGCGCGCATGCTGATCGACGCGCGCGCCGAGAACCGGGCGACGATGGAGATGTTCTGCACCCGCGTCGCCGGCATCGCCGCGGAGGCCGCCGCCGCGGAGGGCGTCGCCATCGCCCCGCCGACGCGGGTCTCGGACGCGATGCCCACGCCTCTCGACCCGCTCGTGATCGAGACCCTCGCCGCCGCCTGCGACGCGGTCGGCGCCTCGCGCCGCCCGATGGCGTCGGGCGCCGGGCACGACACCGGCTGGATGGCGCGCATCGCCAAGGCCGGCATGATCTTCGTGCCCTGCGCCGGCGGGCGCTCGCACGCGCCGGAGGAAGCCGCCGAGATCGCCGACATCGCGCTCGGCGCCGCCGTGCTCACGGAGGCTGTCGTGCGCCTCGACAAGAGCCTCCAGGAGGGCTGACGTCATGGGCCGCATCCTCACCGAGACCGACGTCGAGGCCGCCGTGAAGGGCGGCTCGGTCTACGCCGCCGGCGGCGGCGGCTGGGCCGATCACGGCCGCATGCTGGGGCGCGCCGCCGTCTCGATCGGCGAGCCGGAGCTCGTCTCCATCGACGAGCTCGACGCCGACGACTGGGTGGCGACCGCCGCCGCCATCGGCGCGCCGGCCTCGACCACGCCCTGGGAGATGCGCGGGGTCGATTACGTCAAGGCCGTGCAGCTCCTGCAGGAGGCGCTGGGCGCTCGGATCGCCGGCCTGATCGTCGGCCAGAACGGCCGCTCGTCCACGCTCAACGCCTGGCTCCCCTCCGCCATCCTCGGGACGAAGGTGGTGGACGCGGTGGGCGACGTGCGCGCGCACCCGACCGGCGACATGGGCTCGATCGGGCTCGCCGGGAGCCCCGAGCCGATGATCCAGACGGCGGTCGGGGGAAACCGCGCCGAGAACCGCTACATCGAGCTCGTGGTGCGCGGCGCCACCGCCAAGATCTCGCCGATCCTGCGCACGGCCGCGGACCAGTCGGGCGGCTTCATCGCCTCCGCCCGCAACCCCGTGCGCGCGTCCTACGTGCGCGCCAACGCGGCGCTCGGCGGCATCTCGCTCGCGCTGACCCTCGGCGAGGCCATCCTCGCCGCCGAGCGCAAAGGCGGCGCGGCGGTGATCGACGCCATCGTCGAGACGACCAAGGGCGCGATCATCGCGCGTGGGACGATCTCGAGGAAGGCCGTCGTCTACACCAACGAGGCCTTCGACATCGGCACGGTGACCGTGGGCGCCGGCGACGACGCGCGCGTGCTCCACGTCATGAACGAGTACATGGCGGTGGAGGACATGGCCGGCACGCGCCTCGCCACCTTCCCCGACGTGATCACCACGCTCGACCCGACGGGCGAGCCGCTCTCGGTGGGGCAGTTGCGGGAGGGTATGGAGGTCGTCGTGCTGCAGGTGCCCAAGAGCGTCATTCCGCTCGCCTCGAGCGTGCTCGACCCCTCGGTGTACCCCTCCGTCGAGAAGGCGATGGGGATCGCCATTGCGTCCTATGCGCTCGACGGGCGGTGAGGCGGCAGGCGTCGCGCCTCACGCCGTCTCCGCCAGCAGCCACTCGCGGAAGGCGGCGACCGCCGGCAGGGCGGCCTTCTCCTCGGGATAGACCAGCCAATAGGCCTCCCGCGAGCGGGACGGCCGGTCGAACGGGATCACCAGCACGCCGGCGCGCAGCTCGTCCTCCACGAGAAAGCGCGGCACGATCGCGAGGCCCAGCCCGGCGACGGCGGCCTGCGCCACCATGGCGAACTGCTCGAAGCGCGGGCCCGGCGTCGCCCGCGCGGGGTCGAGCCCCGCCTCGCCGAGCCATTGCTCCCAGGCGCGCGGGCGCGTCGCCTGCTGGAGGAGCGGCACGCGCAGCACGTCCGCGGGCTCGACGAGGCGATGGCGCGCGACCAGCGCGGGGCTCGCCACCGGCACGATCTCCTCCCCCATCAGCCGATGAAGCTTCGCGCCCGGCCAGATCGGCTCGCCGAAGTGGATCGCGGCGTCGTGGCCCTCGCGGGCGAAGTCGAAGGGCCGCACGCGGGTGGCGAAGTTGATGGTCACGCCCGGATGCGCCTCGGTGAAGCGCGGCAGGCGCGGGATCAGCCAGCGTGTGCCGAAGGTCGGCAGGATGGCGAGGTCGAGCACGCCGCCCGCGCCGCGGAAGGCCATCACGTTGAGCGTGGCCGCCGACAGCCCGCGCAACGCCCCGCGCACCTCGGCCGCGTAAGCCGCGCCGGCGGCGGTGAGCGTCACGCGCTGGCGCACGCGCTCGAACAGCTTCACGCCGATCTGCGCCTCGAGCCCGGCCACCTGCCGGCTGATCGCGCCCTGCGTCAGCGCCAGCTCCTCCGCCGCGCGGGTGAAGCTGAGATGGCGCGCCGCCGCCTCGAAGGCTGCGAGCGCCCCGAGCGAGGGCAGGTGCGAGGAGAGGTGCGGACGGGCGGCGGCGACGGTCTCGGTCATGCCTGTTCCTCATGAAGTCGTGAGAACATATCGGTTGCGCGCCCGACCGAAAAGGCCGATCCTTCCGGCCGTTTTCGATGATGAGGTCATGATGACGGAACTCGCCCCCGCGCGCCCCCAGGCGCTCGCCATCCTGGAGCGGCTCGGCGTCTCGCCGGACGCATTCGCCGACGGCGGCCTCGTCGCCCGCTCGCCGATCACCGGGGAGACGCTCGCCTCCGTGCGCGAGACGACGCCGGCCCAGGCGGGCGAGATCATCGGCCGGGCGCATGAGGCCTTCCTCGCCTGGCGCGAGGTCCCGGCCCCGCGCCGCGGCGAGCTGGTGCGGCTTCTCGGCGAGGAGCTGCGCGCCGCCAAGGACGACCTCGGCATGCTGGTGACGCTCGAGGCCGGCAAGATCGTCTCGGAGGGCCTCGGCGAGGTCCAGGAGATGATCGACATCTGCGACTTCGCCGTGGGTCTCTCGCGCCAGCTCTACGGCCTGTCCGTCGCCACCGAGCGCCGGCATCATCGCATGGCCGAGACCTGGCATCCGCTCGGCGTCTGCGGCGTGATCTCCGCCTTCAACTTCCCCGTGGCGGTCTGGTCCTGGAACGCGGCGATCGCCTTCGTCTGCGGCGATCCGGTGGTGTGGAAGCCCTCCGAGAAGACCCCGCTCACCGCGCTCGCGGTCGACGCGATCCTGAGGCGCGCCATCGCCCGCTTCGGCGCGGACGCGCCGGACGGCCTGCACGCCGTGCTGATCGGTGCCCGCGAGGTCGGCGAGGTCCTCGTCGAGGATCACCGCGTGCCGGTGGTCTCGGCCACCGGCTCGACGCGCATGGGCCGCGAGGTCGGCCCGCGGCTGGCGAAGCGCTTCGCCCGCGCGATCCTGGAGCTCGGCGGCAACAACGCCGCCATCGTCGCGCCGTCCGCCGACCTCGACCTGACGCTGCGCGCCGTCGCCTTCTCGGCGATGGGCACGGCGGGCCAGCGCTGCACGACGCTGCGCCGGCTCATCGTCCACGAGAGCGTCTACGACGCCCTCGTGCCGAAGCTCGCCCAGGTCTACGGCTCGGTCGCCATCGGTGATCCGCGCACCGACGGCACGCTGGTCGGGCCGCTGATCGACGCCGACGCGCTCGCGGGCATGGACCGCGCGCTGGAGGAGGCCCGCGGGCTCGGCGCCACGGTCCACGGCGGCGGGCGCGCCGCCGTTCCCGGCGAGGGCGTCTACGCCCGCCCGGCGCTCGTCGAGATGCCCCGTCAGGAGGGGCCGATGCTGAGCGAGACGTTCGCTCCGATCCTCTACGTGACGAAGTACGCCGGGTTCGAGGAGGCGATCGCGCTCCACAACGGGGTGGGCGCGGGCCTGTCCTCCTCCATCTTCACCCTCGACATGCGCGAGGCAGAGCGCTTCCTCTCGGACGCGGGCTCCGATTGCGGCATCGCCAACGTCAACATCGGCCCCTCGGGCGCCGAGATCGGCGGCGCCTTCGGCGGCGAGAAGGAGACCGGCGGCGGCCGCGAGGCGGGCTCCGACGCGTGGAAGGCCTACATGCGCCGCGCCACCAACACCGTGAACTTCGGCACCACGCTCCCGCTGGCGCAGGGCGTGAAGTTCGACATCGACGCGTAACCTCCCAGGGGAGAGCCCCTTCATCGACGAGGACCGACACGTATGACCGCTCTCGCCAATCCCCCCTCGACCCCCGCCAAGGACGCCCCGAACCCCGGCGCCTTCGCCTGGGAGGACCCCTTCCTGCTGGAGGACCAGCTCTCCGACGAGGAGCGCATGATCCGCGACGCGGCGCGGGCGTTCGCGCAGGCCGAGCTCGCGCCGCGGGTGATCGAGGCCTATCGCGAGGAGAAGACGGACCGCGCGATCTTCTCGAAGATGGGCGAGACGGGGCTCCTCGGCGTGACGCTGCCGGAGGAGTACGGCTGCGCCGGTGCCAGCTACGTCGCCTACGGGCTCGTGGCGCGGGAGATCGAGCGGGTGGATTCCGGCTACCGCTCGATGATGAGCGTGCAATCCTCCCTCGTCATGTACCCCATCTACGCCTATGGCGACGAGAGCCAGCGCCGGAAGTACCTGCCCAAGCTCGCCTCGGGCGAGTGGGTCGGCTGCTTCGGCCTGACCGAGCCCGACGCCGGCTCGGACCCCGCCGGCATGAAGACAGTCGCGAAGAAGACCGCCGGCGGCTACGTGCTGAACGGCGCCAAGATGTGGATCTCGAACTCGCCCATCGCCGACGTCTTCGTCGTCTGGGCGAAGTCCGAGGCGCACGAGGGCAAGATCAGGGGCTTCGTGCTCGAGAAGGGCATGAAGGGGCTCTCGGCGCCCAAGATCGGCGGCAAGCTCAGCTTGCGCGCCTCGATCACGGGCGAGATCGTGATGGACGGCGTCGAGGTCGGCGAGGACGCGCTGCTGCCCAACGTGTCGGGGCTGAAGGGTCCGTTCGGCTGCCTCAACCGCGCCCGCTACGGCATCTCCTGGGGCGTGATGGGCGCGGCGGAAGATTGCTGGCACCGCGCGCGCAGCTACACGCTCGAGCGCGTGCAGTTCGGCCGGCCGCTGGCCCAGACGCAGCTCGTCCAGAAGAAGCTCGCCGACATGCAGACCGAGATCGCGCTCGGCCTCCAGGGTAGCTTGCGCGTCGGACGCCTGTTCGACGAGGGCCGCGCCGCGCCGGAGATGATCTCGCTCGTCAAGCGCAACAATTGCGGCAAGGCGCTGGACATCGCCCGGGTCGCCCGGGACATGCACGGCGGCAACGGCATCATGGAGGAGTACCACGTGATGCGGCATGCCGCGAACCTCGAGACGGTGAACACCTACGAGGGCACCCACGACGTCCACGCGCTGATCCTCGGCCGGGCGCAGACGGGGCTGCAGGCGTTCTTCTGAGAGGCGCGGCCGGCGGGAGGGAGGCCGGGATGGGACGTGCGCTCCTCGCGGGATGCGTGTACTTCGCCCTCGTCTTCGCCGCCGGCTTCGTGCTGGGCGTCGTGCGGGCCTTCCTGCTGACGCCTGCGCTCGGTCACGTCGGCGCGGTCGTCGTCGAGCTGCCGGTGATCATCGCGATCTCGGCGCTCGTGGCGCGCTGGTGCGTGCGCCGCTTCGCCGTCCCCGGCGCGCTCGCGGCCCGCGCGGCGATGGGGGCGCTCGCCTTCGCGCTGCTGATGGCGGCGGAGCTCGCGCTCTCGGTCTTCCTGTTCGGACGCACGCCGGCGGAACACTGGGCGGCCTACGGGCGGCTCGCTGCGCAGCTGGGGCTCGTCGGGCAGGTGGTGTACGGGCTGCTGCCGGTGTTCGTGGCGCGGGGGAGAGGCTGACGTGAGCGCGTGCGCCGAGATCTTCCGCAACGAGTTGCAATCGTGTCGATCAGCATGCTAAAGATTGGCGAGCTTGGAGGATCGAGCGATGAGCGAAGGAGCGCCCGAGCGCTTCCCGACGGACGAGGATATTCGCCGCGCCGTCGACCTCGCGCGGCGCGTACCGCGCGCGAGCGAGCCCTCCAAGCGGCCGGATTGGCGCCTCGGAGCCATCTACGAGATCCTGGGGCCGGATGGCGTCACCCGTACGCGGATCGCGCCCGGCATCATGGAACGTGCGCTGCGCGGGGCAGGGCGCGCGAGCCGATGACGGAGCGCGTCCGACCGAGCGCGTTCGAGCGCTTCGTCGATGCGTCGCGAGAGGACGTGTCGGAGCTTCTCGCTTACGCGCTGTACGAGCGTGACAAGCGCGAGCTCGTCGACGCCGATGGCATCGCGCCGGAACGCCTCGTGGATCATCACCTGCTGCTGTCGTCCGGGCAGATCGAGCTCTACAAGTCCTCCGCCTACGAGCGTCTCGAGCGATTTGCCCTCATCGTGGTCGACGAGGTGAAGCCGCAGCTGGAAGAGGAGACTCGAACCCGCGCGATCGAAGTGGCGAAAGCCGAGATCATCGCCGCCGTTCGAGCGAGCACCTCCTGGCGGACCATCGTCGTATGGAACGTCGTCGCCTGGCTGCTCACGCTCGCCATCACCTTCCTCGTCGCGGTCGGCTTCGGCAACCTGACGCTGACGATCAACCCCGCCTGAGGGCGGCGAGACCTTCGCACATGAAACCCCTCTCCGGCATCAAGGTCCTCGAGCTCGCGCGCATCCTCGCGGGGCCGTGGACGGGGCAGCTCCTCGCAGACCTCGGCGCGGACGTGGTCAAGGTCGAGCGGCCCGGGGAGGGCGACGACACCCGAGGCTGGGGGCCGCCCTTCGTGCAGGGGGCCGACGGCACGCCGCACGCGGCCGCCTATTTCCATGCGGCGAACCGCGGCAAGCGCTCGGTTGCGGTGGACTTCACCACGCCGGAGGGGCAGGAGACCGTGCGTCGGCTCGCCGCGCATGCCGATGTCGTGATCGAGAACTTCAAGGTCGGCGGGCTGGTGAAGTACGGGCTCGACGCGCAGAGCCTGCGGGCGGCGCACCCCCGCCTCGTCGTGTGCTCGATCACCGGTTTCGGCCAGGACGGGCCCTACGCGCACCGTGCCGGCTACGACTTCATGATCCAGGGCATGGGCGGGATCATGGACCTCACCGGCGCGCCGGACGGGGAGCCCCAGAAGATCGGCGTCGCCTTCGCCGACGTCTTCACCGGCGTCTACGCCACGGTCGGCATCCTCGCGGCGCTGCGCCGACGCGAGGTCACGGGGGAGGGCGGCCACGTCGACATGGCGCTGCTCGACACCCAGGTGAGCGTGCTCGCCAACCAGGCGATGAACCATCTCGTCTCCGGCGGGGTGCCCACGCGCATGGGCAACGCGCATCCCAACATCGTGCCCTACCAGGTCTTTCCGGTCGCGGACGGCCACGCGATCATCGCGGTCGGGAACGACGGGCAGTATCGCCGCCTGTGCGCGCTCCTCGGCGATCCCGCGCTGGGGGAGGACCCGCGCTTCCTCACGAACCGCGACCGTGTGGCGAACCGCACCGTGCTGATCGCGCTCCTGTCGGGCCTCACCGCGCGCACGACCCGCGCCGACCTGCTCGCGGCCTGCGAGGCGGCGGGCGTCCCCGCCGGCCCGATCAACACCGTCGCCGACGTCTTCGCGGACCCCCAGGTGATCGCCCGCGCGATGCGCCTAGACCTCGAGGCGCCCGACGTCGCCGGCGGCCGCGTTCCCTCCGTGCGCTCCCCGATCGTGCTCGACGGCGAGCCCCAGGCGTCGGGCCGGGCCTCTCCGGGGCTCGGGGCGCACACGGCCGAAGTGCTGGCCGACCCCGCCTGGGGAGCCGGGGGATGACGCCGGACGCCAGCCTCCCGCTCCTCCCCCTTCGGGGGACGTGGATCGGCGCCGCAGGCGACGGGACGGAGGGGGTGCGCCGCAAGGCGCGCTTCGGCGAAGCCGAAATTCCACGCGTCGAGCCGGGAGACCCCGCCCCAGGCTCGCTCCGCTCGCCGTCCCCGCCCCGATGGGCGGGAGCGCGGCGTCGCCGTTCGAACCCCGTTCGGGAGTAGCCCCATGACCACCCCTCCCCTCCGCACCGGCGGGCGGATCCTCGTCGACCAGCTGCGGGTCCACGGCGCCTCCCACGTCTTCTGCGTGCCGGGCGAGAGCTACCTCGCCGCGCTGGACGCCCTGCACGAGTCCGCGATCGCGCTCACCGTCTGCCGGCAGGAAGGCGGTGCGGCGATGATGGCGGAGGCGCACGGCAAGCTCTCCGGTCGGCCGGGGATCTGCTTCGTCACCCGCGGGCCGGGCGCCACCAACGCCGCGCCGGGGCTGCACATCGCTCGCCAGGATTCGACTCCGATGATCCTGTTCGTCGGCCAGGTCGCGCGGGAGATGAGGGAGCGCGAGGCCTTCCAGGAGCTCGACTACCGCGCCGTGTTCGGCACGATCGCCAAGTGGGCGACGGAGATCGACGATCCCGCCCGCATCCCGGAGATCGTCTCGCGCGCCTTCCACGTCGCCACGTCCGGCCGACCTGGGCCTGTGGTCGTCGCGTTGCCCGAGGACATGCTCACCGAGACGGCCGCCGTCGCCGACGCGCCGCCCGTCGCCCCGATCGAGACACATCCCGGCCTCGGCCAGATGGCCGAGCTGCAGAAGCTGCTCTGGGCCGCGAAGCGCCCGGTCGCGCTCCTGGGCGGCGCGCGCTGGAGCGAGGCGGCGGTGGCGCGCTTCACCCGCTTCGCCGAGCGCTTCGCCCTGCCGGTCGCCTGCACCTTCCGCCGGCAGATGCTGTTTTCGCACGATCACCCCTGCTACGCCGGCGATCTCGGCCTCGGCGTCAACCCGAAGCTGCTCGCGCGCATCCGCGAGGCGGACCTCGTGCTCGCGGTCGGCGGGCGGCTGTCGGAGATCCCGAGCCAGTCCTACGCGCTGTTCGGCATCCCCGATCCCGGCGTCGATCTCGTCCACGTCCATCCGGACCCGGCGGAGCTCGGGCGCGTCTACCGACCGCGTCTGGCGATCAACGCCGCGCCGACCGCCTTCACCGCGGCGCTCGAGGGCGTCCAGCCGCCCGGCACGATCCCCTGGGCCGGCACGGCGGAGGAGGCGCACGACGCCTACCGTGCATGGTCGGACCCGCGCACGATCAACCATCCCGGCGACCTGCAGATGGGCGCCGTGATGGCCCACCTCGCCGAGGTCCTGCCGGCGGACGCGATCCTGTGCAACGGCGCGGGCAACTACGCCACCTGGATCCACCGCTTCCACAAGTTCGGTCGCTGGGGCACCCAGCTCGCGCCGACCTCTGGCTCGATGGGCTACGGCGTGCCCGCGGCGGTCGCGGCCAAGCGCCTGCATCCGGCGCGCACCGTCGTCGCCTTCGCCGGCGACGGCTGCTTCCTGATGAACGGCCAGGAATTCGCCACCGCCGTGCAGTACGACCTGCCCATCGTCGTCGTCGTCGTCGACAACGGCATGTACGGCACGATCCGCATGCACCAGGAACGGGAATACCCCGGCCGGGTGACGGCGACCGCGCTGAAGAACCCCGACTTCGCCGCCTACGCCCGCGCCTTCGGCGGCCACGGCGAGACGGTGGCGCGCACGGCGGATTTCGCCCCCGCCCTCGCGCGGGCGACCGCCTCGGGAAAGCCCGCGATCCTGCATCTCCTCATCGATCCGGAGGCGATCACGCCGACGACCACGCTCACGGCGCTGCGCGAGACGGCGCTGGCGATGCGCGAGTGAGCGAGGCGCGGCGGCGCCCGCTCGCCGCCGCGCCATCCTGCCGCTTGACGCGGGGGCCGCGGGGGGGACAATGCCGGCCCGCGATGAGGAGCCCCGATGCCGCAAGCCACGCCCCGCCCGAACCGCGCGCCGCGCGTCGGCCTGTTCGTCACCTGCCTCGTCGACCTGATGCGCCCCTCCGTCGGCTTCGCCGCGGTGAAGCTGCTGGAGGACGCCGGCTGCGTCGTCGAGGTCCCCACGCAGACCTGCTGCGGCCAGCCGGCCTTCAACTCGGGTGACCGCGCCACCGCCCGGGCGCTGGCCGAGCAGACGATCCGGGAGTTCTCGCGCTTCGACTTCGTGGTCGCGCCGTCCGGATCCTGCGCCGGGCAGATCAAGGCGCATTATCCCGAGCTGTTCTCCGACGACCCGAACTGGGCTCCGAAGGCGCATGCGCTCGCGGCGAAGACGCACGAGCTCGTCTCCTTCCTCACCGACGTGCTCGGCGTCACCCGGGTCGAGGCCTCCTTCGATGGAGCGGTGACCTATCACGACAGCTGTGCGGGCCTGCGCGAGCTCGGGGTCAAGTCGCAGCCGCGCAAGCTGCTGGCGAGCGTCGACGGGCTCGAGCTCGTGGAGATGGCCGACACCGACGTCTGCTGCGGCTTCGGTGGCACCTTCGCCGTGAAGTACGGCGAGATCTCCTCGGCCATCGTCGAGCAGAAGACGAAGAACATCGTCGCCTCCGGCGCGCCGACGCTGCTCGCGGGCGACCTCGGCTGCCTGATGAACATGGCCGGCAGGCTGCAGCGGGAGGGGCGGGACGTGAAGGTGCGCCACGTCGCCGAGGTGCTCGCCGGGATGACGGACGAGCCGGCGATCGGCGAGGCCTGAGCGGGCGCGATCGCCCCCCGCGCCCGGCTCGCGTCAGCGTGCCTGCGTGGCGAAGCCCGCGCGCTGCGTGGCCTGGCCGCCGACCGCGCCGAAATAGCCGTCCGAATCGCCGAGCCTGAGCGAGGGCTGGCAGTCGGGCGTGCAGGAATAGCTCTCGCGGTCGAGCCCGCGTTGAACCACGACGACGGAATCCTCGAGCGGCGCCTGCACGCTCACCATGCTCTCGGCGAGCAGCAGGCCCTGCGCGTCGAGCGCGATCAGGTTCGTCGCGCCGTAGGCCTTGCCGGTGACGACGAGGATGCCGTTGCGCTGCACCGTCACGTCCGCGATGAAGGGGTTGCCGACGATCACCGTCTGCGTCCGCTCCGGCAGGCGAATCACCTTGGCGTGATCGAGGAAGACGGTGAGCACGTCGCGCGGCCCGCTGCCGGGGGCCGGCGCATCGGCCTGCGGTGCGTCGGCCGGCACCGCCGCCGTGGGCGTGCGGCGTTCTTCCGCGGGACGCGTGATGGCGACGATGCGCGGCGCCGCGATTCCAGGAGCCGGGCCGGGCGCATCCGGCCGCTCGACACGCGGGCGCTCGCCATCGTCGCTCACGACGGCTTCGTCCTCCTCCTGCGCGCCGGCGTCGGGCACGAGGAGCGCGCCGAGGCCGAGGCCGAGGGCGATCGCGGCCGCGAGTGCCGGGGCGATGGCGCGGACGGGGCGGATGCGCATGGTCCAGGTCTCTTCCTGCGACGCCGGTCGGCTACCGGCGGATGAAAGGCTAGCACGCCGCCAAGGACAGCCGAAAATGGTGAACAATCGCCTAATCGGGCCGGAACGACTTGTCGCGAAGCCGCGATGTTCCTGCCCCATCGCCACCCGCTACGCCGTCGCGCCTCGACGCGCCCCGCTTCGCGACAGCATAGCTGCGGCGAATACTCTGTTGTGAACGCCATTTCACCAATTTTTGCTTGGTGAGTTTCATCGCGGCACAAAAATTTAGCTCGATGACGCAAAACATGGCGGCTCAGAAAAGATTAACCATCGGAAAGACATTGGCGGGATCTTTGGGAATGCTTGATCCGCTTAACCCGCTGGCAAGAGGTGGCGGGTAGGGTCCCCTCATCGCCGCTCGGTTCCAGAAGCGAGAAAGCCGGGGCGCGCGTCGAAGCACAGTCGTACAGGAGCACACCATGACCAACCTTCTCAAGCGCTTCGTCAAGGACGAGTCCGGCGCCACCGCGATCGAGTACGCCCTCATCGCCGCCGTGATGGCGGTCCTGCTGCTCGCCGTGTTCGGTCTCATCGACGACCCGATGAACGCCGCGTTCCAGACGATCGCGAACCAGCTGAACCAGGCCGGCACGGCCACCGTGATCAACAACTGATCGACCCTCGCTCGGGCTCGTGCGCGGCGTCGTCCGCGCCGAGCCGCATCGCCTCGGCCACGTCACCAGGGAGCCCGCGCCATGCCGTCATCGTCGCAGAGCGGCGCGCGCGCGGGCTTCCTCGCCGACGAACGCGGGGCCACCGCCATCGAGTACGCGCTGATCGCCGCGGTCATGGCCATGATCATGCTCGCGACGCTCTCGCTCCTCCAGGACCCGATGAACGTCGCCTTCCAGCTCATCGCCGACACCCTCGAGGACTCGGCGGAAGACATGACGCTCGTCCAGTAGCGAGAGGCCGCCTCCCGTGTCCCAGCAGATCGCCCTCGCATTCGTCGCGGCCTTCGTCGGCCTCCTCGCCGCCGCCGCGCTGAGCGACGCGCGCACGATGCGCATCCCCAACCGAATCAGCCTTCTCCTGGTCGCGGCGTTCCTGCCCTTCGCCCCGCTCGCGGGGCTCGAGCTCGCCCAGATCGGGCTCCATCTCGGGATCGGGATCGCCGTCCTGGCCGGCACCTTCGCGCTGTTCGCGCTCGGCCTGATCGGCGGAGGCGACGCGAAGCTGATCGCCGCCGCCGCCGTGTGGTTCGGCGCATCGGACGTGGGCGGATTCCTCTTCGCCACGGCGATGGCGGGCGGCGTCCTCACGCTCGCCATCGTGGCTCTGCGGGCCGTCCCGATGCCCGCCGCGGCGGGCGCGTGGCCCTGGCTGGCACGCCTGCGCAGCAAGGAGGTCGGCGTTCCCTACGGCATCGCCATCGCCGCCGGTGCCTTCGTCGCGCTGCCGCAGAGCGTCGCCTGGCGCCTCGCGACCGGCGCCTGAGCGGAGCGACCGACGCGCAGCCCTCGAAAAGTTCCCTTAACCATAATTTGACGATTCACTGGTGACATCCGACGCACGAGACCTCCGTAGCGTTCGGGACGTCGAACCATGAAGCGAGCACAACTGGCAGTCCTCGGACTCGCATTGGCGGCCGGCGCGGGCGCGATGCTGCTGATGCGCGGCGACCCTCCGCCGCCGCCGCAGGTCCAGGTCGTCGAGGCACCCCGGGTCGAGACGACGGGGATCCTGGTCGCCGCCGCCCCGATCCCGATGGGCCAGACCCTCTCCGAGCAGGACCTGCGCTGGCAGGACTGGCCGGCGAACGCCGTGCCGGAGGGAATGATCACCCGCGACCAGGGCATGGACGCCGCCGCCGGCGCCATGGCGCGCCAGAGCATCCTCGCCGGCGAGCCGATCCGGCTCGAGCGCCTCATCCGCGCGGACGGCAGCGGCTTCATGTCGGCGATCCTGCCCGCGGGCAAGCGGGCCATCTCGATCTCGATCGATTCGCGCGGCTCGAGCTCGGCGGGCGGCTTCATCCTGCCAAACGACCGCGTCGACATCATCCGCACCTTCCGCAACGAGACAGCCTCCCAGCAGGGGGGCGGCGACGTGCTGGTGTCGGAGACGATCCTGCGCAACGTGCGCATCCTCGCCATCGGCAAGAACGTGCAGGTCGACGAGGAGGGCAACTCCTTCGTGGACGGCGAGCACGCGACCCTCGAGCTGACGCCGAGCCAGGCGGAGGCGATCACGCTGGCCCAGCGTACCGGCCAGCTGTCGCTCGCGCTGCGCAGCCTCGCCGATGCCGCGCCGACGGCCGTCGAGGCGGAGGAGGAGGTCGTCGAGGAGCAGCTCGGCAGCCTCGACATCGTGCGCTTCGGCGTCTCCATGCCGACCCCGATCCCGTGAGGAGAGGCAGGATGACCCGCGCCTTCGCAAAGATCTCCGCCAGCGACACGTCCACCGCTCGGCCGCGCGCCACGCGGCGGGCCGGCCTCCTCGGCGTCGCCTCGGCGCTCGCGCTCGCCGCGACGCTCCTCGGCGGCGCGCCCCCCGCGGCCGCCGTCGACTGGAACCCCGGCGGGCCGGTGGCGCACGCGCCCACCGCGCCCATCGTGCGCATCGGCCCCGGTGAGGGCGCGATCTCACGACGCGTCGACGTCGCGGTCGGCAAGTCCGTGATCGTCGAGCTGCCGGCGGACGCCCGCGAGGTCTTCGTGGCGAACCCCGCCGTGGCGAACGCGGTGGTGCGCTCGGCCCGCAAGATCTTCCTCATCGGCCAGGCGCCGGGCGCGACCTCGGTCTTCGCCTTCGACGCGGAGGGCCGCCAGATCGCCTCGCTCGACGTCGACGTCGGCCGCGACCTCCAGGCTCTTCGCCAGACGCTGCGCGGCTCGATCCCCAACGGGCAGATCGACGTGCGGGCGGCCGGTGATTCGATCCTGCTCACCGGCCAGGTCGATTCGAACCTCGACGCCCAGCGCGCGGTCGACATCGCCAACGCCTTCGTGGGGGCGAGCGGCGGGACGACGGGCGCCGTCGTGAACTCCCTCACGGTCGGCGGCGAGGACCAGGTGATGCTGCGCGTCACCGTCGTCGAGGTGGAGCGCTCCGTGCTCAAGCGCTTCGGCATCGACACGACGGCGGGATGGGCGCCGACCCCGGTCGCGGTCGACCAGGGAATCAACCTCGCGACCACGGGTGCGAGCGGCACGGTGCGCGCCGGGCTCCAGGCGGCGGGCTTCAGCCTGCAGGCGACCCTCAACGCCTTCGAGAGCGCGGGCATGCTGCGGGTGCTGGCCGAGCCGACGCTCGTCGCGATCTCCGGCGAGACGGCCGACTTCCAGGCCGGCGGCGAGATCCCGATCCGCACGTGCTCGGGAACCGGCGTCGACCGGACCTGCGCCATCGAGCTCCTCGACTTCGGCGTGAACCTCTCGTTCACGCCCGTCGTGCTCTCGAGCGGGCGCATCTCGCTCCAGGTCTCGACGCGCGTGCGCGAGCTCGACGGCGGCAACTCGGTCCAGATCGACGGCGCCACCTATCCCGGCTTCAAGACCCGCGAATCGGCGACGAGCCTCGAGCTCGCCTCCGGCTCGACCATCATGACCGCGGGCCTCATCTCCTCGCGCGTCGACCGCCGGGTGTCGGGCATGCCGGGGCTGCTCAACCTGCCGATCCTCGGCACGCTGTTCCGCTCGCAGGCCTACGACCGGCGGGAGACCGAGCTGATGATCCTGGTCACCCCGCTCATCGCCCAGGCGATGGAGCCCTCGGAGGTGGCGCGTCCCGACGACGGTTTCGTCGACGCCTACGACCCGCAGGCCATCCTGCTCGGGCGGCTCAACCGGCTCTACGGCACCGTCGAGGCGGCCGACCCGATCGGCCTGCGCGGCACCTTCGGCTTCATCGCGGACTGACCGGGTCCTCGCCCCGCGAGAGGACGCCTCACCAGAGGACGACGACGAGAGATGGCCCGCATGATTTCCGCCAGCACCCGGATCGCTTGCCGCAGGCTCGCCCGCCTCGGCCTCGTCGCCGGGCTCGCCGCGACGCTCGGCGCCTGCGCCGACCGCGTGATCGAGACCGGCTCGACGGCCTATCCGTACGACTACCGCGAGCGCCACCCGATCGCGCTCCAGCAGGCGCCGGAGGTGCTCGACGTGATCGTGCGCGGCGTCGGGCTCGACCGGCGCCAGCGCACCGACGTCGCCGCCTTCGCCGACGCGTATCGCCAGGGCGGCAGCGGGGCGCTGCACGTCCAGGTCCCGCAGGGCGGCGACGAGGTCGGCACGCGGCGCACCCTCGAGGCGGTGCGCGCGACCCTGAACGAGGCCGGGGTGCCGGCGACCTACCTCTCGGTGACGACCTATCGCCCGGGCGACCCGAGCCTCGCCGTGGCGATTCGCCTGTCCTATCGGGCGCTGCAGGCGCGGGTGCAGAGCCGCTGCGGGCAATGGCCGCAGGATCTCGGCGTGTCGGACGCCGCCTTCAACCTGCGCAACGAGCCCTACTGGAACCTCGGCTGCGCCATGCAGACGAACGTCGCCGCCCAGACCGCAGACCCCGTCGACCTGATCCGCGGGCGCACGCGCACCCCCGCCGACCTGCAGGCTCGCCTGCCCGACATCCAGGCGGTGCGCCAGGCGACGTCGCCCGCGACGGGCAACGAGTGAGCGCCGACAGCGAGGGAGGAGCCCAGACGATGACCGAGAGCCCGACGCGCGACGACCTGATCCCGCCGGTGCCGCGCATCACGCTGCAGGCCTTCTGCGAGACCGCGGAGGTCGCCGCGACGCTCGAGGCCGCCGCGGCCGACCGGCGGATGGTCAAGGCGCACGTGCGCGTCCAGACCGGTGGCGTCCCGGCGGCCGTCGCCGCCTACTCGCAGGCGCCGACGCCCAACGTCGTGCTGCTCGAGACGCGCATGACCTCGCAGCCGGACTTCCTGGCGCAGCTCGACCAGCTCTCGGAGGTCTGCGACGCGGGCACCAAGGTGATGGTGCTCGGCCATGTCAACGACGTGGGATTCTACCGCGAGCTGATCCGGCGCGGGGTGAGCGAGTACCTCATCGCCCCGGTGGAGCCGATCGATCTCGTGCGCGCCATCTCGGGCCTCTACGCCACGCCGGGCGCGCCGCCGGTGGGGCGCACGGTCGCCGTCATCGGTGCCAAGGGCGGCGTCGGCGCCTCGACGGTGGCGCACAATCTCGGCTGGTCGTTCTCGCGCAAGCTGGCGATGGCCACCGTGATCGTCGACCTCGACATCGCCTTCGGCACCGCCGGGCTCGACTTCAACCAGGACCCGCCGCAGGGCATCGCCGAGGCGATCTTCGCGCCCGACCGGCTCGACGCCAACATGGTCGACCGCCTGCTCTCGAAGTGCTCGGACCGGCTCAGCCTCCTCACCGCGCCTGCGGTGCTCGATCGCACCTGCGACCTCACGGAGACGGCCTTCGACCAGATCATCGACATCCTGCGCACCTCGACCCCGGCGATCGTTCTCGACGTGCCGCACGTCTGGACCGCCTGGGCGCGCCGGGTCCTGATCGGCGCGGACGAGGTCGTCGTCGTGGCGGCTCCCGAGCTCGCCTCGCTGCGCAACGCCAAGAACCTCGTCGACCTCCTGCGCCAGGCGCGCCCGAACGACCGCCCACCGCGGGTCGTGCTCAACCAGGCGAGCCTGGCCAAGCGCCCCGAGATCGCCGCGGCCGACTTCGCCAAGGCGCTCGACGTGGCGCTCGCGGCCGCGATCCCCTTCGACGCCCAGCTCTTCGGCACGGCGGCGAACAATGGGCAGATGGTGGCGGAGATCCAGCCCGGATCGAAGCCGGCGGAGGCCTTCGACGAGCTGGCGCAGGCTATCGCCGGGCGTCCCGCCGAGCGCCGCGGCGCGCGCGCGGCGAGCCTGCTCGATCCGCTCCTGTCGAAGATCGTGCGCCGCAAGGCCTCCTGAGGCCGCGCGGCGAACCGGAGAGTGAATGAGCATGTTCGGCAAACGATCGACGTCCGGGACCGCGAGCGACGCCGCTCCCCGCCCGATCCACGCCGCCCCCGCCCCGGCTCCCCCGCCGGCGGCGGAGCCGCAGCCGAGCGCGGTCCCGGTCCTCGCCGAGACCGGATACGTCCCCGCGTCCTCGCTGGAGCCCCGCGCCGCGCACGAGAAGCCGCTCGTCGTCGAGGAGCGGCAGAAGTCCGACAAGTACTACCAGACGAAGAGCATGGTGTTCGGGGCCCTGATCGAGGCCATCGACCTGTCCCAGCTCTCGCGCCTCGACGCCGATTCGGCGCGCGAGGAGATCCGCGACATCGTCAACGAGATCATCGCCCTCAAGAACGTCGTGCTCTCGATCGCCGAGCAGGAGGAGCTGCTCGAGGACATCTGCAACGACGTGCTCGGCTACGGCCCGCTCGAGCCGCTGCTTGCGCGCGACGACATCGCCGACATCATGGTGAACGGCGCCAACAAGGCCTACATCGAGGTCTCCGGCAAGATCCAGCTCACCAACGTCCGCTTCCGCGACAACCAGCAGCTGATGAACATCTGCCAGCGGATCGTCAGCCAGGTGGGCCGACGCGTCGACGAATCGAGCCCGATCTGCGATGCGCGCCTGCCCGACGGCTCGCGCGTCAACGTGATCGCCCCGCCGCTCGCGCTGGACGGCCCCGCGCTCACCATCCGCAAGTTCAAGAAGGACAAGCTCACCCTCGACCAGCTCACGCGCTTCGGCGCGATCTCGCCGCCGGGGGCGGACATCCTCAAGATCATCGGCCGGGTGCGCGCCAACACCGTGATCTCGGGGGGCACGGGCTCGGGCAAGACGACGCTGCTCAACTGCCTGACGAACTACATCGAGCACGACGAGCGCATCATCACCTGCGAGGACGCCGCCGAGCTCCAGCTCCAGCAGCCGCACGTGGTGCGCCTGGAGACGCGTCCGCCCAACCTCGAGGGGCAGGGCCAGATCACCATGCGCGACCTCGTGCGCAACTGCCTGCGCATGCGCCCCGAGCGGATCATCGTCGGCGAGGTGCGCGGCCCGGAGGCGTTCGACCTGCTCCAGGCCATGAACACCGGCCACGACGGCTCGATGGGGACGCTGCACGCCAACTCCCCGCGCGAGTGCCTGTCGCGTATCGAATCGATGATCACGATGGGCGGCTTCGCCCTGCCCTCGCGCACGATCCGCGAGATGATCGTCTCCTCGATCGACGTCATCATCCAGGCCGCGCGCCTGCGCGACGGCTCGCGCCGGATCACGCACATCACCGAGGTGCTGGGCATGGAAGGCGACGTGATCATCACCCAGGACGTCGTCGTCTACGACATCCTCGGCGAGGACGCGAACGGGCGCCTGATCGGCCGCCACCGCTCCACCGGCGTCGGCCGCCCGCGCTTCTGGGAGCGTGCGCGCTACTATGGATGCGAGGCGGCGCTCGCAGCCGCCCTCGACAAGCTCGAGCCGAGCGACGCCGAATGAGTCGGGGGTGCGCGACATGGACCTGAACGCTATCGCGGTCGCCGTCTTCGCCACCGTCGCGGTGGGCGGCCTCGCCTGGGTCTTCCTCTATCCGCTGATCTCGGGCGAGCGCCGCGCCGAGAAGCGCCAGCAGACGCTCGTCATGCGTACGCCCGAGGCGCGCATGGAGCGCGTCAACGCCGCGGCGCGCCGCGAGCAGATCGCGCAGAGCCTCAAGGAGCTCGATTCCGTCGCCAAGGGCAACAAGGGCAAGCTGACGCTCGAGCAGCGCCTCACCCAGGCGGGCCTCGACTGGACCCCGAGGAAGTTCTGGCTCGTGAGCGCGGGACTGGGCCTCTTCGTCGCGCTCCTCGCGTTGGGCGGCACGGGCTCTGCGCTGATCGCCCTCCTCGCGGGCTTCGCGGGCGCGCTCGGCCTGCCGCGCTGGACGCTGACCTACCTGACCCGGAAGCGCATCAACGGCTTCATCTCGGAGCTGCCCAACGCCATCGACATCATCGTGCGCGGCATCCGCTCCGGCCTGCCGCTGGGCGACTGCATGCGCGAGATCGCCTACAACGCCCGCGAGCCGTTGCGCTCCGAGTTCCGGATCGTGATGGAATCGCAGTCCGTCGGCATGCCGCTGTCCGAGTCGATCACCAAGCTCGCCCAGCGCGTGCCGGTGCCGGAGGCGAACTTCTTCGCCATCGTCATCACCATCCAGTCGAAGGCCGGCGGCAACCTGTCCGAGGCGCTCGGCAACCTGTCCCGGGTGCTGCGCGATCGCAAGAAGATGCAGGACAAGGTCAAGGCCATGAGCACCGAGGCCAAGACCTCGGCCGCGATCATCGGCGCGCTGCCCTTCGGCGTGGCGCTGATCACCTTCTTCACGAGCCCGGACTACATCTCGCTGCTCTGGACGACGCTGCTCGGCAAGATCGTGCTCGGCGTGTGCGCCGTGTGGATGACGATCGGCGTGCTCGTGATGCGCAAGATGATCAACTTCGAGGTCTGAGGGACGCGCCATGGACCTCCTCTCCGATCCCAACATCGTCCCGATGCTGCTCGCGGGCGTCGCCGCGGCGGCCACCGTCTGGTCGCTCGCGATGTCCCTCGTGCCGGCGGACACGCTCGACAAGCGTCTCAAGGCGGTGGCGGTCGAGCGCGAGAAGATCCGCGCGCGCGAGCGCGAGCGCATGAATTCCGATCGCCAGCGCGCCACGCTCCGCCAGCGTCCGACGACACGGCTCAAGGACATCGTCGACCGCTTCAAGCTCTCCGACTGGCTCGGCACCGAGACCGCCAAGGCGCAGCTCGTCCAGGCGGGCTATCGCGGCCAGAAGGCGGAATACACGTTCCTGTTCTTTCGCCTGGTGACGCCGATCGGCTTCCTGCTGTTCGGCTTCCTGTACCTGTTCTTCATCAACGACCACGATCTCGCCCCGCTCCTGCGGGTCGCCGGCGTGATGACCGCCGCCTACGTGGGCATCAAGGCGCCCGAGCTCTACCTGTCGAACCAGCGCACGAAGCGCCAGCTCTCGCTCAAGCGCGCCTGGCCGGACGCGCTCGACCTCCTGCTGATCTGCGTCGAATCGGGCATGTCGATCGAGCAGGCCTTCAAGCGTGTCGGCGCCGAGGTCGGCGCGAACTCGATCCCGCTCGCCGAGGAGCTCGCGCTCACCAGCGCCGAGATGGCCTATCTCAGCGACCGGCGCCAGGCCTACGAGAACCTCGCCCAGCGCACGGGGCTCGACCAGGTCAAGAGCGTCGTCACCGCGCTCGTCCAGGCCGAGCGCTACGGCACGCCGCTCGGCCAGGCCCTGCGCGTGCTCGCGCAGGAGAGCCGCGACCAGCGGCTCAACGAGGCGGAGAAGAAGGCCGCCTCGCTGCCGCCCAAGCTCACCGTGCCGATGATCATCTTCTTCCTGCCGATCCTGTTCGCGGTGCTGCTGACGCCCGCGGCGGTGCAGGTGATGGACGCGTTCTGATCCGCCGCGCGCGGCCAGCGCCGCGCGCCAGGCGGCCTCCGGCACCCGCGTCGCCGCCGCGATCCCCGCGGCCGCCGCCGGCGCCAGCCGCGCGCCCGCGACGAGGGCGGCGCGGCCGAGCCCGCCGG